>NZ_CAXUCH010000081.1:0-18255 GCF_964249325.1 uncultured Mycobacterium sp.
GTCACTACAGTCTCGGACCGGAGGTCGGCATGGTGCAGCGTGCTCGGGTCGATCGCGTGCAGCGGGCCGACCGGATTCTTGATACCGCCCGTGACCTGCTGCTGCGCTGGGGTTATCGGCGGGTGACCATCGATGAGCTGGCTCGGCGCGCCGGGGTCGGCAAGGGCACCGTCTACCTGCACTGGCGCTCCCGTGAGGAGCTTTTCCACGCGGTCAGCGCTCGCGAGGCGGCGGGAATGACGGACGCGGTCGTGGGCGCACTGCGCAACGACCCGGCCGAAGTGGCGCTGCACCGCTACCTGCGGCGGCTGTTCGTCGAAGCGATGCGCCGTCCTGTGCTTCGGGCGCTCTATACCCGCGATGCCGACACCCTCGACACGTTCCTGGCTTCGGCGAACCATCGGCGACTCGAGGAAACCAAGCTCGGCGTCAACCGGGATTATCTGGGTGTGCTCGCCGCCGAGGGCATGCTGCGTGGGGATCTGCGGCCCAGCGATCTCGACTACACCTTGCCGAACATCGTGTTCGGCTTCTTCGCCGCCGAGCCGTTTCTGCCGCCGAGCATCCGGTTGAGCCTTGACCAGAAAGCCGACCAGCTCGCCGACACCGTGCGCCGCGCTTTCGAGCCGGCCGACGCACCGGATAGGCAGCGGATGAAACGTGCTGCGGCTAAAGCTATCCCGATATTCGACCGGCTTGCCCGCGACTACCGGACCACGGCATACGGAGGCGATCACGATGACTGAGGTGGCTGCTGATCTTTCGCGCCCGCGGGGGCGATACGGTATTGACGGCGACTACCGGCTGATTCCCGCACCGGTGGTGTTCATCTGCTATGCGCTGTTGTGTTTCACCGCAGCGGTTTTGGCAGTTGTGTGGCTGGTGGACGGGCGCGTCGTCGCAGGAGTGATGGCGGCGGTGGTCTCCGCCGTGCTCGTCGCCGCCGGGGCCGGCATCGTGCGGTTCAGCCGCCGCGGCAAGTTCGAGGTGTGGGCGCGCCTGCTGACCGATCTGCACCTGCGCGGCGACGAACGTGTGCTCGACCTCGGGTGCGGCCGTGGCGCGGTGTTGTTGGCGGCAGCGAAGTTGGTGCCGCGGGGAAGCGCTGTGGGAGTGGACATTTGGCGGGCCGACCAGACCGGCAACTGCATGCAGGCCACACGGGCCAATGCCGAGGCCGAAGGCGTGGCCGACCGTATCGAACTGCACACCCGCGACATGACGGACCTGCAATTCCCCGACGCGTCATTCGATCTGATCGTGAGCAGCCTGGCGATCCACAATTTGCCGGGCAATAAGGCGCGGCTAGCCGCGATTGACGAAGCCGTGCGGGTGCTGCGGCCGGGCGGTCATCTGGTGATCGCCGATATCGGCTTTACCCGGCTATACGCCAACCGGCTTCGGCAACGTGGCATGGAAGACGTCAGGCGGCAAAATCTCGGGTGGCGTGCTTGGTGGGGCCTGCCGCTCATCCGCACCCACGCCGTCACGGCAACCAAGCCAGGGGCTCAGCGGTGACCACAAAACCCGTCTCGCGAGTGGTGGCGCTCGAAGAGGCGTTTCTTCATCCACGGGTTTGGGACTTGTATCCCGAGGCGGTGCAGCGGCGATACCAATCGGTGAAGGCGCGGCTCAGTGACGTGGGAGCCGGGCGCATTCGTCTCATGGACGCGGCGGGAATCGACGTGCAGGTGCTCTCTCACGTGCAGCCCGGTGTGCAGATCCTCGCGGATACGGACGCCGAATTGGCGGTTGCCGTAAGCCGGGAAGTCAACGACTGGCTGGCCGATGCGATCGCCGCGCACCCGTCAAGGCTCGCGGGTTTTGCCATGCTGCCGACTCAGTCACCGCCGCATGCGGCGCAGGAGCTGGAGCGGACTGTTCGCGATCTCGGCTTCAAGGGCGCGCTGATCAACGGACACACCAACGGGCGCTACCTGGACGACCCGTCGTTCGATGTGCTTCTCGGCGCAGCCGAATCGTTGGGCGTCCCCATCTATATCCATCCCACCGACCCGCCGCCGGCGGTGTCGGACGTCTATTACGCGCCCTTCGATGCGGCCCTGATACCCACCTGGGGTTGGCCGGTCGAAACCGGAACGCATGTGCTGAGGCTGATCTGCGCGGGCGTCTTCGACCGTCATCCGGATTTGAAGGTCATCGTGGGGCACATGGGCGAACTGCTGCCGTACTGTTTCACCCGGCTCAACGTCGGGCTGACGATGGCCGGCTGGCTGCTCGGAGACGAGGAGCCGCGCGCCGGAATGCGCAACAACGTCGGCTACTACCTGCGAACGAATGTCTTCATTACCAGCAGCGGGGTTTTCGACGTGCCGGTATTCGACTGTGCCCGAGCGATGCTGGGCCTGGACAACCTGATGTTCTCCGTCGACTACCCGCTGCAGGATAATTTCGCCGCGATGGAATTCCTCGAGCAATGCGGGCTTTTCACCGACGACAAGGAGCGTTTCGCTCACCGCACCGCGGAAAGCCTTCTTGGGCTTGATAGTCAGCCAAGCGGTGTAGGCGCTGGGAGGACCGGAGTCGGCGACGTGTGGTACAGGATGCGGAATCGTGCCACGTCGAGGCTGGGCAGGGCGCTGATTTCGGCGCTTGTCAAGTAGTGCCTGAAGTCACGCGACGCCCCGCTCGCGCAACTACAGCGGGATGTTCTTGTGCCGACCGCGGCGCGCCGGCGCCTCGGCCAGCGCCTCGGTCAGCTTGCTGCGGGTGTGGGCGGGGTCAATCTTTTCGTCAACCACACCGATGTCGATTGCGCTGTCGACGCCGCCCGCGATGCGCTCGTGCTCCTCGGCGAGCTGGTCATGCAGCGCTTCGCGTTCGTGCTCCGGTGCGGCGGCCAGCTTCTTGCGGTGCAAGATACCGACGGCCGCCTTGGCGCCCATCACCGCTACCTCGGCGTCGGGCCAGGCGAATACCTTGGTGGCGCCCAGTGAGCGCGAGTTCATCGCAATGTAGGCCCCGCCGTAAATCTTTCGGGTCACCAGGGTGACCCGCGGAACCGTGCACTCGCCGAACGCGTGCAGCAGTTTGGCGCCGCGGCGCACCACACCGCCCCACTCCTGGTCCACACCCGGCAGATAGCCCGGCACGTCGACCACGCAGATCAGCGGAATCCCGAACGCATCGCATAGCCGCACGAAACGCGCTGCTTTTTCGGCACTTTCGGAGTTCAGGCAGCCGCCCAACCGCAGCGGATTGTTGGCCAGCACCCCGACAGTGCGTCCAGACAGCCGGCCTAGACCGATCACCATCGACGGCGCCCACTTGGCCTGGAACTCCTCGAACGTGCCGTCGTCGAGCAGCCCGTGCACCATCGGGTGCACGTCATAGGCACGCCGGGACGATTCCGGCAGCAACGCGTGCAGATCAGTGTCACCGGCCTCCGCCTTACTGCGGTCGAAATGCCCTTGCTGGCAGAACAACCCGACCAGGCGGCGGCCACGCGCGTAGGCGTCGAGCTCGTCGTGGGCGACGATGTGGCACACCCCGGACTTCTTGTGGTGGGTTTCCGGCCCACCCAGCGACGCCATGTCTACGTCCTCGCCGGTGACACTGCGCACCACGTCGGGCCCGGTGACGAAGATCCGGCTTTCCGGGGCCATCACGATAACGTCGGTCAGCGCCGGCCCGTATGCAGCACCGCCTGCGGCGAAACCGACGACCACCGAGATCTGCGGGATGTAACCCGACGCGCGGATCATGGCCTCGAACACCAACCCGACCGCGTGCAGGGCACGCACCCCTTCGGCAAGCCGGGCACCACCTGAGTGCCAGATGCCCACGATCGGGCTCTGCTCCTCGATGGCGGTGTCATAGGCGTTGACGATGTGCGCACAGCCCTCGACTCCCATGGCCCCGCCCATCACCGTGCCGTCGGTGCAGAACGCGATGGTGCGCACGCCGTTTACGGTGCCCGCTGCGGCCAGCACCCCAGAGCGGTCCCGCTCGTGCAGCAGCTCCACGCTGTCGTCGTCGAAGAAGGTCGACAGCCGCAGCAGCGGATCGCGCGGATCAAGCGATTCGCCAACCGCGTCGGGGGCCATGATCGTCATCGCAGGTCTCCTCCTCGTCGATTGGTGCTCGGCTCAGTAGCGACCGAAGGCGAGTGCGACGTTGTGCCCGCCGAATCCAAACGAGTTGTTGATCGCGTACTTGTAGTTGCCCGGCCGCGGCTTGCCCGCGACCACGTCCAAGTCGATCTCCGGGTCGAGATTGACCAGGTTCAGTGTCGGCGGGATGATCTGGTCCCGCAACGCGAACACGGTCAGGATCGACTCGACCGCGCCGACAGCACCGACCGAGTGACCAAGTGCCGACTTGGGCGCGTACACCGCCGCGTTTCCGCCGTGGGGGCCAAGAGCGTTGTTGATGGCCTTACCCTCGGCGAGGTCGCCGACCGAGGTCCCGGTGGCGTGGGCGTTGACGTGGTCGATGTCCTCCGGAGTCAGGTCGGCAAGTTGGATCGCTCGGGTCATCGCATATCCGGCGCGTTCCCCGTTCGGGTCCGGCGCCACCATGTGAAAACCGTCGGAGGTGATGCTGGCGCCCATCAGGCGGGCCAGGATGTTGGCGCCGCGTGCTTTGGCGTGTTCTTCGGTTTCGATGACCATTAGCGCGCCGGCTTCGCCGAACACGAACCCGTCGCGGTCCTTGTCGAACGGTCGGCAAGCGCCCGGCGGGTCGTCGTTGTTGGTCGACATCACGATGCGCATCTGCGCGAAGCCGGCGATCGGCACTGCCTCGATCTTGGTCTCCACGCCGCCGCAGACCGCGATGTCGGCTTCACCGAGCACGATCTGTTGCCACGCCCGCGCGATGCCTTCCGAACCGGACGCGCACGCCGACACCGGCGTCATCACCCCGGCCTTGGCCTTGCGTTCCAGACCGACCGCGGCGGCCGCGCCGTTGGGCATGTACATCTGTACGGCCAGCGGCGACACCGCTTTCATGCCGCGCACGCGCATGTCGTCGTAGCCGAAGACCAGTTCCTCGGTCGACCCCATCCCGGTGCCGACGGACACCGCCAACCGGTTGGTGTCCACCTCGGGGGAGCCAGCGTTGTCCCACACCCGCCGGCCCAGCACGGTGGCCATCTTCTGCAGGTAGCCCATCCGGCGGTTCTCGATCCGCGACAGCTGGCTGTCGAACTCCTCGACGAGGTGCCCGCCGATGCGCACCGGCAGGTCGAACTCCTCCACGAACGGGTCGTCGAGTAAGCGGATACCACTTTGGCCGTCTAGCAGCATCTTCCACGTAGTTTCCGCGTCAGGTGCCAGGGCAGTTGTCATGGCAACGCCGGTGACAACCACATTGGGGAACGCTTTCCCCGTAACCAGCTCTGTCATGAGTGTCGGATGAGTTCCTTTCATACTGTCCGGCTTCTCCTCGGGCCGTGCGCGGCCCGCATCGGCGCCGGACGTCGCAACTTTCAGTAACGCCCGAAGGTAAGTGCGACGTTGTGCCCGCCGAATCCAAACGAGTTGTTGATCGCGTACTGGTAATTGCCGTAGCGGGGTTCGCCCGCGACGACGTCGAGATTGATTTCCGGATCGGGTGTTTCGTAGTTCAGCGTCGGCGGGATGACACCGTCTCGCAGGGTGAGCACCGTGAGCACCGACTCCAGCGCACCCACCGCGCCGATCGAGTGACCCAGCGCCCCCTTCGGGGCATACACCGCTGCATGTTCGCAGCCGGCGACCCGAATGGCGTTGGCTTCGGCCGTGTCACCGATCGGGGTAGCCGTCGCGTGGGCGTTGATGTGGTCAATGTCCTTGGGGGACAAGCCCGCCAGCTCGAGCGCGCGGATCATCGCCTTGCCGGCCCGGATCCCGTCGGGAGCAGGCGCCACCATGTGGAAGGCATCGGAGGTGATACCGGCACCCATCAGCCGGGCCAAAATAGTTGCGCCACGGGCTTTCGCGTGCTCTTCGGTCTCGATCACCATGAGTGCGCCGGCTTCGCCGAACACGAACCCGTCCCGGTCCTTGTCGAACGGGCGTGACGCGCCCTCCGGGTTGTCGTTGCGGGTCGACATGGCCCGCATCATGGAAAACGCTGCGATGGGCAGCGCCTCGATGCCGCCCTCGACGCCGCCGCAAACCGCGATGTCCGCATCACCCAGGATGATCTGCCGCCACGCGTGGGCGATGGCTTCAGAACCTGACGAGCACGCCGACACCGGGGTCATTACCCCGGCCCGGGCTCCCAGCTGCAAACCGACGGTCGCCGCGGAGCCATTGGGCATGATCATCTGAACCGCGAGCGGAGACACCTTGCGGGGCCCGCCCTCGTTCATCAGGTCATAGCTCTCGACGATCCGCTCCGCGCCGCCCAGTCCGGTGCCAATAACGACCGAGAACCGGTCGGGGTCGACCTCGGGGCTGCCGGTGCTTTCCCACAGTTGACCGGCCAGCAGCTTGGCCATCCGCTGGACATACGACATGCGCCGCAGGTCCAGCCGGCCCATATGCGCGTCGACCGGATCCTTGAGGTGACCACCGATCTTGACCGGCAGGTCCCACTTGTAGACGAACTCGTCTTCGAGGACGTGGATGCCGCTCTCGCCAGCTAATAAACCCTTCCATGTGCTCTCGATGTCCGCCGCGATGGACGTCGTCGCCGTAACGGCGGTCACCACAACGCTGGGGAAACCGCCGTTAGCAGTGGAAGGCTTGGTCACTTCTCCGCTTGCGCTTCCGCAATCCGGGCCCGAACGGCTTCGACCTTGTCGGGGTTCTCCGCCTCGATCTTGGCGCGGATCGCCTCGGCCGCCTCGGGGTTCTCTTCCTCGAGCTTCTGGATGTACTCGACGACATCACCGACGGTGCGCAGCCCGGCGAGGTCCTCGTCGGGGATCTTCACGCCGTACTTGTCCTCGGTCTGCACGGCGATCTCGACCATCGACAGCGAGTCGATGTCCAGGTCGTCGACGAACGACTTCTCCGGGGTGACCTCGGATGGCTCGATACCGGTGACCTCTTCGATGATCTCAGCGAGGCCGGCGATGATTTCTTCCTGAGTGACGGGCACAGTGGCTTCCCTTCGTAATGTGTTGTGTTACTGGTAAAACGTGCGGTATGTGCGTTACGTGCGGTACGGGGTGCGTGGCGTATCTCTAATGGGTAGCGAAGTCGTGATATTCGGTTGTTGCCTCGGATGGCGGCAAGGCCTTCGCCTCGCCAAAGCTTGGTAAGCGTTATAACTGCGCCAACCCGTCGAGGTCTGCCGGGGATTTGACTGGGTGCGTCGGAACGCCCCGAAGTTCCCGCTTGGCGATCCCGGCCAGAGTGCCCGCAGGCGGAAACTCCACGATCGCGGTGACATTGCGCTGACGCAGGGTCTCGATGCACAGATCCCAACGCACCGGGCGAGTCAGCTGAGCGACCAGTTTCTCGATCGCCGACTCATCCGACCATACCGGCTGCCCGTCGTAGTTGGACAGCAGCGTGGCGGCGGGCTCGGCGGTCGCGACGTTGGCCGCGGCTGCGGCGTAGCCCTCCAGGGCCGACGCCATGAACTTGGTGTGAAAGGCCCCGGCCACGCCCAGCGGACGTACCCGCGCCTTGGCCGGCGGGTCTTCCGCCAGCTTGTCCAGGGCGGTCAGGGGGCCGGCCGCGACGATCTGGCCAGCGCCATTGCGGTTAGCCGGCACCAGCTCGAGCTCGTCAAGCCGGCGCAGCACCTCGGCCTCGTCACCGCCGAGGACCGCGGACATCCCCGTCGGCTCGAGCGCGCACGCCTTGGCCATCTCGACGCCGCGGGTGGCGGCCAGCGAAACAGCGTCGTCAGCGCAGATGACACCGGCGATCGCGTATGCCGCGATCTCGCCAACCGAGTGGCCGGCCACAATCAGGTCGGCGTCGTTGAACAAACCGCGCCTCGCGAGTTCTTGGTGGGCGAGCAGCGTCGCGGCAACGACCAGCGGCTGAGTGACCGCGGTGTCGGTGATCTCCTCGGCCGACGCGGTAGTGCCCAGGCGGGCTAGGTCCAGACCGCTGGCCGCCGACCACGCCGCGATCTGGTCCGCGGCGCCGGGCAGTTCCAGCCACGGCGCCAGCATTCCGGGTGTCTGCGAGCCCTGTCCGGGCGCGAGCAACGCAATCACGTGTCTAAGAGAACACTGTGAAGACGGTTTTGCGGGGTGTAACAGATTATGAACCTTGTCTTAGGTTTTTGTGGAGCTCCCACAAAACACCCTCGGATGCGATTCGTTTGATATCTTGCCGCGATCTCTCACTGTGCGCGGCGGGCGCCCAACGATGTGACCTTGGTCGCCGCGTGCGGGGTTGCGGCCGGGTTTCCGATGCTGGAGTGATGCATCTGGTAGGCCAGGTGGCCAACCGTGGAGGCCACCCGCAGGACGTACGCATCGCGTGGATCTGTCGGATCGCGGCCGGTGAACTCGGCGATGCGCTTGAGCCGGTAGCGCACCGTGTTTGGATGAACGAACAACTTTCGGGCGCAAGCCTCGATCGCGCCGCCGCAGTCCAGATACGCGTCGAGGGTCTCGGTGAGCGTCGGCCCGGCGTCGGCGAGTGGCCGCATCACGTCGGTGTGCAACGCCGCGACCGCTGACGCGTCGCCCATCAGGGCGCGCTCTGGCAGTAGCTCTCGCGCCAGTACGGGCCGCGGCGCCCCGCTCCAGCCGGCGACGGCGTTCATGCCGGAGATCGCCTCGCTGGCGCTGTGGTAGGCCGCTGTCAGCGAGGGCGCCGTTGGGCCGATCACCACCGGCCCGTCGGCGAACGCGTCCAGCAGGTGGCCCAAGAACTTCTCGGTCGGTGATAGCTGACCGGACACGATCGCCACCAACCAGGTGCCGTGCACGTCGGTCAGCGCGGCGCGGCCGTGCCGGGCGGCTACGTCCCGGACATCTTGACTGGCCCTGCGGCTGTCGACACCCTCCCCGCCGGGTGCGGGAGTGCCGACCACCACCGTGGCCGGGGCGGTGGTGTCCCAGTTCAATGCGGCCGCCCGGGACAGCAGCTCGGGTCCGGTGTCACCGCGCACCACCGCGTCGACGACGCTGGCCTCCATTCGGCTGTCCCAGGAGCCGCGAGCTTCAGCCGCGTCTGCGTAGGCGGTGGCGGCGGTGAAGGCCAGGTCGCGGCTGTACTTCAAGATGCCCACCATAAGCGCGGTCAGCTGCTCTTCGGAGTGGGCCAGCAGCGGCACGACTTCTTCGAAGTACTCCATGGTGACGCGCACCATGTCGACCGAGTGGCGCAGCGCAATCCGGCGGGTCAGATCCTGCGGCACCAGTTCGAAGGCCTGGGCGGTGTAGCTGACATTGCTGCGCGGATCTTGCATCCACTCGACGAAGTTCACCACGGCGGTCTGCACCACCAGCGCCACGCTGGCGCGCTGGGAGGCTTCCAGCGCGGCGAAAAACGGCAACCGCTCCTGCATAGCCGAGACGGCTTCGGTGGCCAGCCGACCCGAGTATTGCTTGAGCCGGCGCAGCAGCGATTCCGGGACGGTGTCCAGTAGTTCGAGTGTCGAACGCGGCAGAGCGGCGAACTGTTTGTCGGGCACCCCTAAAACTTACGCCGCATTTGTGGATGTTCCCGGCAAGGCGGCGATCCTCCAATTCCGCGCGAGCGTGACGCTGTGGTCACGTTCGCCGGCCAGTGTGACGATGACGTCACGTTCGAGCGGTGAGCGACGCCCTAGGCGTTGGGTCCCGGGTCAGATGTTTGTGCCGGTGCGGCCCGCACGTCGGCGATCTCGTATTGCCGTGCCGCCGCGACGGCCACCGAAGGGTCGATCTCACCGTCGCGGGCCAGCGCCTCCAGCACCGCCACGACCTGCGATTCGGCGTCGGTGTTGAAGTAGCGCCGGGCCGCGGGCCGGGTGTCGGAGAACCCGAACCCGTCGGTGCCCAGCGTGACGTACCGCCGCGGTACCCAGGGCCGAATCTGCTCGGGAACCGCTCGCATCCAGTCCGACACCGCGATTATCGGCCCGCTGGATTCGGCCAGCGCCTGGGTCACATACGGCACCCGCGTCGGCCGCTCCGGGTGGCGCAACTTTTCGGTCTCGATGGCCACCCCTTCGCGGTTCAGCTCGCTCCAACTGGTCACCGACCACACGTCGGCCGCGACGTCCCACTCGGCGGCCAACATGTCGGCGGCTTTCAGCGCCGACGGCATAGCCACCCCGGAGGTCAGGATCTGGGCGGTGTTGGTGCGCTGCTCGCTGGCCCGCCGGTACCGGTAGATGCCGCGCAGCAGGCCCTCGGGGTCGAAATTCTCCGGCTCGGGCGGCTGCGCGTAGGGCTCGTTGTAGACGGTGATGTAGAAGAAGACGTTTTCCGGGTTCTCGCCGTACATGCGGGCCAGGCCGCTTTCGATGATGTAGGCGATCTCGTAAGCGAATGCCGGGTCGTAGGAGACCACCGCGGGGTTGGTGCTAGCTAGCAAGAGCGAGTGGCCGTCGGCATGCTGCAGACCTTCGCCGGTGAGCGTGGTGCGTCCGGCGGTGGCGCCCAACAGGAATCCGCGCGCCATCTGGTCGCCCGCGGCCCACAGGCCGTCGCCGGTGCGCTGGAAGCCGAACATCGAATAGAAGATGTAGACCGGGATCATCGGCTCGTTGTGCGTCGAATACGACGTGCCCGCCGCGGTGAAGCTGGCCACGGCCCCGGCTTCGTTGATGCCCTCGTGCAGGATCTGGCCGGCTTGGCTTTCCTTGTACGCCAGCATCAGATCGGCGTCGACCGAGGTGTACAGCTGGCCGTTGCGGTTGTAGATCTTGAGGTTCGGGAACCACGAGTCCATCCCGAACGTGCGCGCCTCGTCGGGAATGATCGGGACTATGCGGTGACCAACTCCATCTTTTCCGCTGTCGCGCAATACTTCCCGGAAGGTGCGCACCGTCGCCATGGTGGTGGCGACCTCCTGGCTGCCCGACCCCTTCTTCAGCGACGTGTAGGTGTCGCGGCCCGGCAGGGTCAGCGCCTTGGACTTGGTGCGACGCTCGGGCACGAAGCCGCCGAGCGCGCGGCGCCGGTCGAGCATGTAGCGGATCTCCGGAGCTTCCGGGCCCGGGTGGTAGTACGGCGGCAGGTAGGGGTCCTCTTCCAGCTGGGCATCCGACACCGGGATGCGCTGGGTGTCGCGAAACTCTTTAAGGTCTTCCAGCGTCAGCTTTTTCATCTGGTGCGTGGCGTTGCGGCCCTCGAAATGCTTGCCCAGCGCGTAGCCCTTGATGGTCTTGGCCAAGATGACGGTCGGCTGGCCCTTGTGCTCCACGGCGGCGCGGTAAGCCGCATACACCTTGCGGTAGTCGTGACCGCCGCGCTTGAGATTCCAAATCTCTTGATCCGAAAGGTTTTTCACCAGCTCCTTGGTGCGCGGATCGCGGCCGAAGAAGTGCTCGCGGACATAACCGCCGTCGTTGGCCTTGTAGGTCTGGTAGTCACCGTCGGGGGTGACGTTCATCAGATTGACCAGCGCGCCGTCGCGGTCGGCGTGCAGCAACGCGTCCCACTCGCGGCCCCAGATCACCTTGATGACGTTCCAGCCCGCACCCCGGAAGAACGACTCCAGCTCCTGGATGATCTTGCCGTTGCCGCGCACCGGCCCGTCGAGGCGCTGCAGGTTGCAGTTGATCACGAAGGTCAGGTTGTCCAAGGCTTCCAGTGCGGCGACGTGCGCGAGCCCGCGGCTTTCGGGTTCGTCCATCTCGCCGTCGCCCAAGAAGCACCACACATGCTGGTCGGAGGTGTCTTTGATGCCCCGGTCGTGCAGGTAGTGGTTGAACCGGGCCTGGTAGATGGCGTTCATCGGCCCAATGCCCATCGACACGGTGGGGAATTCCCAGAAGTCGGGCATCAGCCGCGGATGCGGGTATGACGGCAGGCCACCACCGGGATGGCTGTGCTCCTGGCGGAAGCCGTCGAGCTGATCTGCGGACAGTCGTCCTTCTAAGAAGGCGCGCGCGTAGATGCCGGGGGAGGCGTGACCCTGGATGAAAACCTGGTCGCCGCCGCCCGGGTGCGACTTGCCGCGGAAGAAGTGGTTGAAGCCGACCTCGTAGAGCGCCGCCGACGAGGCGTAGGTCGAAATGTGGCCGCCTACCGAGACGCCGGGGCGCTGGGCGCGGTGCACCATGATCGCCGCGTTCCACCGGATCCAGGCGCGGTAGCGGCGCTCGACGTCCTCGTCGCCGGGGAACCACGGTTCGAGTTCGGTGGGGATGGTGTTGACGTAGTCGGTCGATGTCAGCGCCGGGATCGCCACCCGTTGCTCGCCGGCGCGTTCCAGCATCCGCAAGAGCAAATAGCGTGCCCGCGACGGCCCTGAGCGGGCCAGCAGCTCGTCGAAAGACTCGAGCCACTCCGACGTTTCTTCGGGGTCGATGTCGGGCAGGTAGGACGCCACACCTTCGCGGATCACCCGCACACGATCGTGTTCGTTTGTGCTGCTTGAGTTTTTGGCCAGATCATGGCGCACGAACTCGGTAGTCAACTTCCGCTCCTTGTTTGGCGGTTGATTAGCTTCTCACGGGTTCCGCCGCGGGAATGCTGTCCTCGTCCTCTATCGTGCCGCACCCGGGCCAATCTTGGCGGGGCGGGCGGAATCCGGTGCCTTGGCTCGATCGCCCGGCGAACCGGTAACGTCTCGAACTGTGCTGATCGGATGGTCTGCCCTCATGCCGCGTGGATCCGCAGACCCGGCAGCGGGCGGCCCGGTTGCGCGTCCCGTGCGGATCGGCGCCCTGGCGCTCGGCGGCGTCGCCGCGCTGGTGATGGGCATTGTTGGATGCACCAGCATCACCGAAGGCGCCCCGGCCGCCGACACGGCCGTCGCCCCGGCCTACCGGGCGTCGGTGTCAGCGTCGGTGTCGGCGTCGTCGGCGACGTCCCGGGTCCGGGAGTCTCAGCGCCAGCAGTCGCTGACCACCAAGGCGGTGCGCGCCGCGTGCGAGTCGTTTGCCGCCACCAGCAAGGACGCCATCGACAAGGTGAATGCGTTTGTCGGGGCGTTTAATCAGGGTGCCGACACCGGTCCGACCGAAGGCCCGGCGATCGACGCGCTCAACAACACCGCCGACACCGTGGCCGGCAGTCTGAGCGGCGCACTGTCGCAGCAGCTGCGCGACGGACTCAACGGCTATATCGACGCGGCCCGTTCGGTGGCCAACGCTATTGCCTCACACGCGCCGACACAGGAGTTCAACCGGCGAGTCGATCAGCTCAACGACACCAAGACGAAGGCGTTGAAACTGTGCCTGGCCTCCTTTTGAGTCACCGGTATAGGTCGGCGCCCTGCTGTGCGACGATAGTGCGCATCGCACGGCGCGCTGAGGAGTTGAAGGAGGTCCCACAGTGGTCGCGGCGGATGACGCCCCGAACTACGCCCGCAAACTGGGCATCCAGCGAGGGCAGGTCGTCCAAGAGTGGGGATGGGACGAGGACACCGACGACAACATCCGCGCCGACGTGGAGGACGCGTGCGGTGGGGAGCTACTCGACGAAGACACCGACGAGGTCATCGACGTGGTGTTGTTGTGGTGGCGTGACGGTGACGGGGATCTGGTGGACACCCTGATGGACGCGATCACGCCGCTCGCCGACGACGGGGTGATCTGGGTGCTCACGCCCAAGACCGGCCGGCCCGGGCACGTGCTGCCCGCCGAGATCGCGGAGTCGGCGCCCACGGCGGGCCTGATGCCGACCTCGTCGGTCAACCTCGGTGACTGGAGCGCCAGCCGGCTGGTGCAGCCGAAATCGCGCGCCGGGCGACGCTGATGCTGGCCGTCGGGTCGATCGCGCCGGATTTCACGCTGCGCGACCAAAATCAGCAGCCGGTCACCCTCAGTACCTACCGCGGCGCCAAAAACGTGCTGCTGGTGTTCTTCCCGCTGGCGTTCACCGGGATCTGCCAGGGCGAGCTCGACCAGCTGCGCGATCACCTGCCCGAGTTTGAGAACGACGACACTGCCACGTTGACCATTTCGGTGGGTCCGCCACCGACCCACAAGGTGTGGGCGGTCGAGAACGGTTTCCTGTTTCCGGTGCTATCGGACTTCTGGCCGCATGGCGCGGTCAGCCAGGCCTACGGGGTGTTCAACGAGGACGCCGGATTTTCCAACCGCGGCACTTTCGTCGTCGATCGCTCGGGGGTGATCCGGTTCGCGGAGATGAAGCAGCCCGGCGAAGCCCGTGATCAGCGGTTGTGGACCGACGCGTTGGCGGCGCTGAAGGTTTGACCGGTGCTTGTGCGAGTGGGCGTCTCTATTCGCCGACACGCCGCGTGGTGCGTGCAAAGTCGCCCGCTCGTGACAGGTATTTGCTCGTTTGAATGGCCGCAACCTGGCCGTGTAGCGTGCGCGGGGCGGGGCGCGTAGCTCAGTGGTAGAGCACTGGTTTTACACACCAGCGGTCGGCGGTTCGATCCCGTCCGCGCCCACCGACCCGTCGGCTACAGGCGACTCGCCGCGAAAGCCGCAGCCTGCCCGGGCAGTCCGGAATGGGCATAGGACAGATGGGCTGGGGAAAGCATCTCATCTTGTGAAGGCGGCGTCGGAGGTCCCGGCGAGCAAACCGGATCTCCGTCCGCACACAAGTCAATCGCCTTAGCGCCATACCACGGACTGATCACGCTTATCGGCGCCCCCAGATATCTGTCCGACGGATTTCCGAAGACGGCGACCGCGGCGACATGATCAGCCACCTCCTGGGGTAGCGAATCGGGGACAAATCCGGCAACCGGTGCTTGGGCGATGGTGATCAGATCGATCACCAACGCGCCCTGGGAGTATCCACCGAGAACGATCTTGGTGTTGGGACAGTTCGCGGCCGTGGACTGGACGTGAGCACTCGCATCATTGGCACCGGCGTTGGCCGATGGGGCGAAATCATAGGTGGCGGGGTAGTTGACCGGGTACACCCCGACGGACCTGCCCCCGACTTGCGAGCGCAGCGAATCGACAAACTCCTGTCCGACCACCCCAACACCCGGTGGTTCGGTGGTGGCCCGCGCGAACGTCACCTCCACGTCCGGGCAGGAAGCAGCGGACGCCGGCGCCATCAGTGCGTTGAATCCCGTCGCGGGGATCGTCAGCACCGCGACAGCAAGCCAATGAGCCAAATGGCGCCCGCTCACCTATCAATCCTGACATCCGGCGACGCGCTGCGGACCAAAACCGGGATCGGCGAATATGTAATTCATGACCGAAGTGAGGCCTTACCGCATCGACGTTGCCGACGATATTCTGGATGATCTGAGATCGCGTTTGGCGCGCACCCGCTGGCCAGAAGCCGCGTGCGTGGACGACTGGAGCCAGGGGATTCCGTTGGGCTATACCCGAGACCTGGCTGCGTACTGGGCCGAAGAATACGACTGGCGCTCACGCGAGGCCGCACTCAACCGATTCGATCAGTTCGTCACCGAAATCGACGGCCTTGACATCCATTTCATCCACCAACGCTCCCCGCACCCCGACGCTTTGCCGCTGATCATCACCCACGGCTGGCCCGGCTCGATCGTCGAGTTCCACAAGGTAATCGAGCCGTTGACCAATCCCACGGCCCACGACGGGCGAGCCGATGACGCGTTTCACGTCATCTGCCCGTCGCTTCCCGGCTACGGCTTCTCCGGCAAGCCCACCCGCACCGGGTGGGGAGTTGAAAAGATTGCGCAGGCCTGGGAGACACTCATGCTGCGCCTGGGATATGAGCGCTACGGCGCGCAGGGCGGCGACTGGGGTGCGGCCGTCACTACCCAGATCGGCCGTAACCGCGGCCACTGCGCCGCAATCCATCTCAACATGCCGATCGGTCTTCCCCCCGCTGGCCTCACCGAGCCAACCGAGGAAGAGCAACGAGTCATCGCAGACTTGGCAGAGCACCGGCGTTGGGGCACAGGGTATTCCAAGCAACAGTCCACCCGACCACAGACACTGGGTTACGGGCTGGTCGATTCGCCCGTCGGGCAAATGGCGTGGATCATCGAGAAATTCTGGGCGTGGATGGACTGCGACGGGCACCCCGAGAACGTGCTCAGCCGCGACGAGCTGCTCGACAACGTGATGATGTACTGGGCTACCGCCACCGGCGCTTCGTCAGCCCGGTTGTACTGGGAGAGCTTCCGGGTATGGAGCGGCATGGGCCGGGTCGAATTGCCCACTGGTGTGGCCATGTTCCCTAAGGACATCCTGCGCGCACCACGGAGCTGGTGTGAGCCGAACTACCACATCACCCACTGGACGACCATGCCGCGCGGCGGACACTTCGCTGCCTTCGAGCAGCCCGAACTATTTGTCGATGACGTTCGCGCGTTCTTCGCGACCGTACGGTGACGCGCTGCGTCGCTTGCCGATTCACCCAGCGGCGCGAAGAACTCCAAGACGATTCCGTCCGGGTCACGAAAGCTCAGCCCCGAGCCGTAGTGCGCGTCGACCATGCCGCCGTGCGAGATACTGGGCCATAAATGTGATGTACGCCGCAAACTCGGGTTGATGAGGCGAACGACACATTTACGGCCGCGGGCAAATCGGTAACGATAGTTAGCATGACTTCGCAACTGACCCCCGAACGCTCGACCTCGAGTCGGCCCAAGACGCCCAAGCGGGATGAAACCCAAGAGCGCATTCTGCTGCAGCCGTGGTTTTGGATGGCGGTGCTGTGCATGATCGCCATGGTGTTGCTCGTCGCATTCGGCTAGGCCGTTACACGATTCGCCATCCGCGCCGGGCGCGAAACCGCATGTCCGACAAATAGATCCGATAACCCAGGATCCAGGCACGGTGCGGAATGAGTCGATCAGCCAGCCGCAGCGAGGCCAACAGCCACTCGAAGCGCCGCTGCTGAGAGTCCGCCCAGCCAAGGCCCATCATGGCCCGAAACTCCGGTGCCACAAAGCCTGTCGTCGCGAACAGGTTGAACCGTCCCGCGACCGCGCGCAACGGCCAGGGCAGGAAAGCCAAAGAGGCCACGCCGCGCGGTGCTCGCGCACTGCCGCGGCGACGCGCAGCTCATCCAGCGAGCGCTTCCAATACTCGTCGAACGCGACCCTGTCCGGCGGCCACATGTCCTCGCGCACCTGCAACGTGGTGCCTAACCGCTTGGCGTCCCGGTAGATCGCGTCGGCGGTGGCGTCGTCGAGCGGGCCGTGAAGGAACTCGTGCTGGTCGACAAAGTAGCGGTACAGGCACGCTGCTACCCAGAGCTGCAGCCGTGGCTCAAAGGCGTTGTAGGACACGGGACTCGAAGGCGTCGACCGAACATGCCGGTGCGGGGTGTTGACGGCTGCGCGAATCAGCTCGCGGTCGGCGTCGCTTCCGATGGTGGCCACCGCCAACTAGGTGCCGGTAGTGCGGGCCCGCTTGAAGGGATGCTTGTAGACATTTCCGCTATCGACCGGGCTTTCCAGCACGCCATAGCCGACTCCCGGCAGCGACAACTGCATGATCACGTTCGCGGCGGGCAGCAGCGTCGCGGCCGGGTTCAGTAGGTCGGCGACGCGGGTCGCGGCCCGTTTTGTCATGAGCCGTTCTCCATGTAACCGAGTAGACCACGCCGAGATGCCGCTGGATAGGCGGTGGCAGCCTTGCGGGTCTTCAGCGCCCCCGGTATGAGACCCTGCCGAGGTGCGGATGGTGACACGCCAACGCCTGCTGGTCGGCGTCCTGATCGGCTACCTGGTGGACCTGCTGGCGGGGGACCCGAAACGGGGCCATCCCGTCGCCGGTTTCGGCGCTGCCGCCGCGGTGGTGGAACGGTTCACATACCGCGACAGCCGGGCCGCCGGCGTCGCTCATGTCGGCGTGTTGATCGGCGCGTTGGGCACCCTCGGTGCAGTAGTGCAGCAAGATGCCCACCGGCGCGGACGGCTGTGGTCGATTGCGGCCACCGCCGGCGCCACCTGGGTCTGCCTGGGCGGAACGTCGCTGGTCCGCACCGCCCACGTGATGTCGGAGTTGCTGGAGCGCGACGACATCGAAGCCGCGCGCCGCTTGCTGCCCTCGCTGTGCGGACGTGACCCCGCCCACCTCGACAGGTCGGGGCTGGCCCGGGCGGCGCTGGAGTCGGTGGCGGAGAACACCTCCGACGCGCACGTGGCACCGCTGCTGTGGGCGGCGGTGGGTGGCGCACCCGCGGTGCTGGCGTATCGCGGCATCAACACCCTGGACTCGATGATCGGGCACCGCTCACGGAGGTATGCCCGGTTCGGTTGGGCCGCAGCGCGATTAGACGATGCTGCCAACTATGTCGCCGCCCGGGTG
>NZ_CAXUCH010000082.1:0-17988 GCF_964249325.1 uncultured Mycobacterium sp.
GCCCCGGTTACGCTGCTGCGGCTGCAGCCGGTGGAGGTGGTGTCGGCCGGGGCGCTGCAGTTGCCGCTATGGGGCGGTCTCGGTGAGGAAGACAGGCTGCGGGCGCGTCGGGCTCTGGTGCGGGTGCAGGGTCTGCTCGGTCCGGAGGCGGTGCAGGTGCCGGTGCTCTCCGGTGGTCGCGGGCCGGCCGAACGCATCACGTTGACGCCGCTGGGCGACGAGCCGGTGCCCCGGGCCGACCCGCGTCGACCCTGGCCCGGTCAGCTGCCTGAGCCGTCGCCCACAGTGCTGCTCGACGACCCAGTGGAATTGCTTGACGCCCAAGGTAATCCGATACGGGTGACCAGCCGGGGCGTGTTCTCTTCAGATCCGGCGCGGCTGACCGCTCACGGTCGTGACGACAGGTTGCGGTGGTGGGCCGGACCCTGGCCGGTCGACGAGCGGTGGTGGGATCCAGAGCAGGCCAGGGGCCGCACCGCCCGCGCGCAGGTGCTGCTGGATAGCGAGCGCGCGCTGCTGCTGTGCTACCGGGAAAGGCGGTGGTATCTGGAGGGCATCTACGAGTAGCCTCAGCGCGAGCCGAGCCGCCGCGCGAACGGGCCCACCCGGTCGATCAACCGCTCGAAGAACGCCGCCGGGTCCACACCAACGCCGATGACAGCATTGGGCTTCCGGCCCCAGCTGCCCGACCAGTCGGTCACCGTCATGCCGCGAGTCAGTGTTCCGGTGAGCTCTACGTCCACTGTGGCTGGCTGTGTTTGCACCAAAGCCGGGTCGAGCGCCACTGCGGCGGCCAGCGGATCGTGCAGGTGCGCCAGATAGCCGTGGCCGTGGTCTACGTGGGCTTCGAAGTAGAACCGCATCGCGTCTTCGATCACCCGGATCAGCGGATTGGAGGCCGACGAGCGGGCGCCGCGTTCGTCATCCGCGCTCATCATCGGCGTCCTCGATCCTGCGGCCGCTGCCAGCCGGCCCAAGATGTCGGGTGTCATTGCGATATGCCGGGTCAAGTCCAATCCGCACAGGATCGGAAGCTGCTGTGGCTCAACGCACCAGGCGGCGAAGACCTCGGCCGCGGCCTCGGGGTCAACCTTGATATTCCATTCGGCCACCGGATTGGTGTTGCCGCGGTAGTCGTAGGCGCCGCCCATGATCACCAGCCGACGCAACAGTGTCGGCAGGGCGGGCTCGGCGCGCAGCGCCAGCGCCAGGTTGGTCAGTGGCCCGGTGGCCACGCCGATCAGCTCTCCGGGATGGGCGTGTGCGGCCCGGACCCAGGCCGTCGCGGCGTCGTAGTCGGTGAGCCGGCGATCGCTCGGCGGCAGTTCGGCATACCCTAAACCGTTGGGCCCGTGCGACTTTCCGGGAGGACACATCGGGCAACTCAACGGGTGTTGGGCACCCTTGGACACCGGTATGTCGCCCACCTTGCACAGCTCGAGCAGCCCGAAGTTGTTGACGCAAACCTGGTCTACGCCAACGTTTCCCCCGGTCGAAGCGATGCCCACCAGCTCGGCATCCGGGCTGGCAAGCAGGTAGACGAGCGCTATGGCGTCATCGACACCGGTGTCGACATCGGCGAAAACCGGTGCTTTCGAGTTCGGCGTCTCACCAGCGGCATTCACTGCCGTAACGATACCGGGGAGGCGCGTTCACGCCGGAGCGAACGTGATCACCAGGACGTCGCGCAGCGCTGGTTCGGCCACGTCGAGCGGCCGGATCGGCGAGACACCGTGCACGCTGCGACGGTCGTCGCCGAGCAGCAGCGTTCCGCGCTCGGCGAGCGTGGTCGTCAGCAGCGGTTGACCGGCGAAGTCGAATACCACGCTCTCGCCCCCGGTGGCATTGCGCCGCTTGACCAGTAGCGAGGTGACCAGCGTGACACCGTCACGGTGTAAGCCCTCGGGTGTCGGCTGGCCTTCGCCGTCTGCGCAGGCGAGGACCCGGAACGGATGGACCTTGGCGACCCATTCCGCTACGTCGTCGAGAGCCGTCGCGAACCGGCCCAGCAATTCCAGCAACCCGGACAGCAGCGGGTCGGTCATGAATGCGTCGGTCAGCGGCTCGAAGTGGCGATCCCGGTCGATGTAGAGCGGGTTGGAGTCCTGCGGCTGCACGAACGCTCCGTTGGGCACCCGCGTCGCCACCCCGTCGCTGAACGTGTAGCGGCCATAGCGGCGCAGCCGCCGCAGGCCCAATTCGGCCGCGTAAGGGTCCGGCGCCAAGTCCTCCCAATGCGCGGAAAATCGGGCCCATACGTCGTCGTCCACGCCCAGGCTGGTCGCCAGCTCGGTCGGCGGCATCACGTACGCGCCCGTCGAACTGAGCTCCCGGGTGGCGGTTGCTATCGGATCATCACCCACGTCGCGGGTGTACCTGCCAGCTGATTCTGCTAAACCAGGCGGGTTACCAGTGCACGCCCGGCAGCCACCGCACCGCCCGTTTGACCGGCCTTGTTACCGGCTTTAGTGTCCGGATGCGCGTGACGGCACGGACCGGCCGCTTGGGCCTCCGCTGCAACGATGGCCGCGAGGATGACTGTCCCGCAACAGGTTCTGGCGGCGTCAGCCCACGCGCCGCAGCGGAATCCGGGTAGCCGAGATAGATCTGATGCATGATTCGCCGCGACAGCTTCGGCGTGAAGTAGTGGCCGGCCTCGGAAAGCGTGCCCAGTGGGGTGTCGATACGCACCGGCTTCTCGATCAGCGCGCGCACGACCATCGCCGCCGCGTGCTCGACACTGATCGGCGGCACCGGGTTGAGCCGCCGCGACGGCGCGATCATCGGCGTAGCCACCAGCGGCATGTGGATGTTGGTGAACGTGATGTGGTCCGACAGCGTCTCGGAGGCGACCACGTCGGCGAACGCGTCGAGCGCGGCCTTGGTCGGCAGGTAGGCGCTGTACTTGGGACTGCGGGCCTGCACACCGCCGCTGGAGACGTTGACGACATGGCCGAACCGGCGCTCCCGCCAGTGCGGCAGCAGCGCCAGCACCATCCGCACCGCGCCGAAGTAGTTGACCGCCATCATCCGCTCGTAGTCGTGCATCCGGTCGCATGCGTTGACCACCGAGCGGCGAATGGACCGGCCGGCGTTGTTGACCAGGTAGTCGACGTGGTCGAAGCGGCCGAGGATGTCCTTGACGGTGTGCTCGACCGACGACGAGTCGGTGACATCGCAAGTGAAAGCGTAGGCCTGCCCGCCGGCCGCGCCGATCTCGGCGACCAGCTCGTCGAGCGCTTCGGCGTTGCGGGCCAGCGCGAACACCGTCGCACCTTGTGCGGCCACCGCGATCGCCGATGCCCGGCCGATGCCGCTGGACGCACCGGTGATGATGACGTGCCGGCCCACCAGCGGTCCCGCGGGGTCGCCACGACGGGCCCGGTCCGGGTCGAGATGCGCGGCCCAATACCGCCACAGCCTGGGCGCATAGGAGGCGAACTCCGACGCCTCGATGCCCGTGCCGCTCAAGGCTTTCCGTGTCTCGTCGGCGACGAAGGTGGGTTTGAGGTCCACCACGTCGAGAACCTCGCCGGGGATACCCAGCTGGGCGGCCGCCATGTTGCGCACCGCCTTGGCGCGCCCGCGCACCTTGAGCACCGGCGTGGCGACCGAGCGCGGCAGCGATCCGCGCAGCGGCGGCAATCCGGCGGCCTCGGCGACGCCACGGTAAATCCCGCGCAGCCCAATGGTTTTCGGCGCGGTCAGGTGGAACGTCTGGCCGTCGCGGCCCTCGGCATGCATCAATTCCACCAGCGCGTCGACCACGTAGTCGACCGGCACGATGTTGGTGCGCCCGGTGTCCGGCAGCATGATCGGGGTGAACCGGGGCAACACGGCAAGCTTGGCCAGGAGCGGGAAGAAGTAGTACGGCCCGTCGATCTTGTCCATCTCTCCGGTGCGTGAATCGCCGACCACGACCGCCGGGCGGTATACGCGGTAACGCAGGCCAGAGGTCGAGCGCACCAGCAGCTCGGCTTCGAACTTCGTCTGGTGATACGGCGTCGACAGCCGCTGACCGACGTCGAAATCGGCTTCGGTGTACTCGCCGCGGAAGTCGCCGGCCACCGCGATCGACGACACGTGATGCAGGGTGGCGTCGAGCCGGCGGGCCAGGTCGATCACGGCTCGGGTGCCCTCCACGTTGGCGGCCCGCTGCTCGGGCTCCCCGGCGGTGATGTCGTTGATGGCCGCGCAATGCACCACATGGTCGACGTCGCCCAGCTCGGCGATGGCCTGGTCGGTCAAGCCGAGGTCGGCCGCGGTGGCGTCGCCGACCAGCGGTTTGGCCCGCTCACCCCAATCGGTTGCGAGCTGTTCGAAGCGGCTCAGTGACTGCCGGCGCACCAGCACCCATACCTCGGCGTCTGCTCGGGCGGCCAGCAACCGGGACACCACTCGGCGCCCGATAAACCCGGTACCGCCGGTAACGACATAGCGCATGGAAGCCATCGTGACCGTTTGCCGGCGAGCCGTCAACAACGTCTGACGCGATCGGCCTCGTCACCCGACGGGCTGGCTTACTGGAACTTGCGGATGCCGTCCCAGTCGACCAGTGTCCAGCCGGAGGTGGGGCTGCCGGTAATCACGACCTTGCCGATGTTCGGCACCGGATGGTCGGTGAGCAGGTCCTCCCGCGGGTTTTTGACGTTCATCAGCGTCCACACCATGATCGCGTTGCCGTGCGAGAACGCGATCGGCTTGCTGTTGCCGCTGTCGTAAATCTTCTGGACGGCCCCGGTGAACTCGTCGTTGAATCGGTTGCCGTCGATCGAGCCGGGGATGCCGTCTTTCCGATCGCCCTTCAGCCAGTCCTTCGGTGCCAGCAGATAGGTCGAGTTGGCCATTGACTGCGGCTTGCCGTCATACCAGCCGGCGTCGATCTCCCGCAGCCCGGGCAGAATCTGGACGTGCTTGCCGAGCTGTTCGGCAAGCGGCGCTGCGGTTTGTTGCGTTCGGGCCATGGTGGAGGCGTAGATGCCGTCGTAGCCGTTGCGGGCGAGTTGGTGGGCGATCTGTTGAGCCTGCGCCTCGCCGTCGTGGGTAAGGCCCGGTCCGGGCACCTCGGTGTTGATGACGTTGTCGGCGTTGCTCTGCGACTGTGCGTGGCGGACGAAGGTCAGGGTGATGGTGCGCGGCTGCGGTGTTCCTCCTCCGCAGGCGCCGACGGCCACGGTCGCAGCCAGTACGGCCGCCGCCTTCCAGATGACGGTACGGATGCGGTTGGGCATGGCGATAGCCTGCCTTGCCGGCTGTCCCGATGTGGTGGGTTTGGTGCGGTTGGTGTGACTAAATGGGCGTGTAGACCAACGAGGCCTTCATAAGGGGCGTGCGACGGGCGACGCCCGCAAGCGAGAGGAGACCCGCATGGCGATCGACCCGAATGCCATCGGCGCCGTGACAGAGCCGATGCTGTTCGAGTGGACCGACCGCGACACCATGCTCTACGCGCTGGGTGTCGGCGCCGGGACCGAGGATCTGTCCTTCACCACGGAAAACAGCCATGGCATCACCCAGCAGGTGTTGCCCACCTACGCGGTGATCTGCTGTCCTGCCTTCGGTGCCGCGGCGAAGATCGGAACGTTCAACTGGGCGATGCTCTTGCACGGCTCTCAGGCCATCCGGCTGCACGCGCCGCTACCACCCGCGGGCAAATTGTCGGTGGTCTCCGAAGTCGCCGACATCCAAGACAAAGGCGAGGGCAAGAACGCGATCGTCGTGCTGCGCGGCCGCGGCACCGACCCCGATTCGCAGACACTGGTCGCTGAAACGCTCACCACGCTTGTCATCCGCGGCGCCGGCGGCTTCGGGGGATCGCCGGGTCAGCGCCCGGCCGCGCCGGAATTTCCCGACCGTGAGCCGGACGCGCGAATCCCGTTGCCCACCCGAGAGGACCTGCCGCTGATCTACCGGCTCTCCGGCGACCGCAACCCTCTGCACAGCGACCCGTGGTTCGCCAGAGAGATGGCCGGATTTCCCAAACCGATCATGCACGGGCTGTGCACCTACGGGGTGTCGGGCCGGGCTCTGGTCGCGGAGTTGGGCAAAGGCGACGCCGCCAAGGTCACCGCTATCGCCGCCCGGTTCACCTCCCCGGTATTTCCGGGCGAGACGCTAACCACCTTGATCTGGCGCACCGAACCCGGCAAGGCGGTATACCGCACCGAGGCTTCTGGCGCCGACGGGAGCGACGCTCGGATAGTGCTGGACGACGGCGCGGTGGAATACGTGGCAGAGTAACGAATTTTTCCGCTCCGCATCCCTGCGGAGGACCGTCATGGCAGGCTCCGATCATGGCGTTCAAACTCACCTACAGCGATGGACAAGAGACCGACTACGATGACAACACCAAGTGGGAAGTCGAAGCCGGTGTGCTCAAGATGGGACGTGAGGAAGGAAAGTGGACGGTTTTCGTCTCACCGAGCCACTGGGCCACCCTTGAGCTAGTTCCTGCCAAGGACCGAGACAAAAGCGAAGACCAGGACAAAGACAGCGACGAAGACAAAGACCAGGACAAAGACAGCGACAAAGACAAAGAGAGCTGACTACCTCGCGGCCGGTGCCGGCGGCGCATCGGTCGGCGCCATCTCGGCGCCGATCTTTCGGAACAGCGTCTCGGCCTCGTTGCGGTAGTTGCCCTGGTCGTCGAACGCTTCCGGACGGTAGGTGACCGCGACTGCGATCGCGATCTTTTGCGACGGCAGGTAGCCCTCGACCGCGGCCTGGCCGGCGAGCATCGGATTTTGCAGCAGCCAATTCCCGCAGATCACGATCCCGAGCCCGTAGGTGTAAACGTCGTCTTGCACTCGGCAGGTGCTGCAGCCCGGCAACACCGTAGTGCGCCCGCGCAGGTCGGTGGACACCATCGCCTTATACGACTGCGGTGACAGCAGCTTGCCCGAGCCGATCCCCACCGCGGTCGCTTCCAGATCGTAGATGTTGGTGGTCTGAACCGCGCCCCGGGCCATCGTCCACGACGGATTCCAGAAGGTGGAGTCTTCGTAAAAGGATGTGCCGGAAGGTATTGCCAGCGCTTTGCGACGTTCGGACGTGAACGCATGCAAGGTGGGCACCGGGATGTCCGCGGTATACGAATTGGCGGTGTTGATCAAGGCGAGGGGACCGAGCACCTTGTCGTGCAACAGCTTTGGCAGCTCCTGGCCGGTGGCTTTTTCCAGCGCCAAGCCGAGCAACACGTAGTTGGTGTGGGCGTAGTTCCAGTTGGTCCCGGGCTCGTAGAGCAACGGCTTGTTGACCGCGTAGCCGAGCAATTCGTCGGGCGTCCATTGCCGGAACGGGTCGGCGGCCAGGGCCGCGTTGAAATCCGCGTTTCCCAGCGCATAGTCGCGGTAGCCGGAGGTCATGTGGGCAAGCTGGCCCAACGTCACCCGATCGGCGTTGGGAATGCCGGGAAGCCACTTGGACAGTTTGTCGTCCAGGCTCAGCTTTTTCTCGTCGACGAGTTTGAGCAGCAGGGCGGCGACGTAGGAGATCGCCACTGCGCCGTTTCGGAAGAACATACTCGGCATGGCCGGCACGCCGGTCATCGACTCGCCGAGCGCCTGGGTGACGATTTCCTTGCCGTCGACGGTGACCCGAACGATCGCTGCCTTCACGTCCGCCTGCGACATCGTGTCGCGCACGATCTTGATCACCGCCTGCGCCTTGGCCGGATCGGCGGAAGCACCCCACCACCCGGGCGCGGGCTGGTTGCCCTTGGGCGAGCAGGCAAGCGCGACCACGGCAAGGATGCACACCACTGACCCCAGGCGGCGGGAGATCGTCATAGCTGATCTTGACCTAACCTTTCGTTGTTCGCGCTGATCTGGCGTGCCAGCCGGTCGGTGAAGACCACGACCCGTTGCGGGCTGTCCAGTGCGTACTGTGCGGCGGTGGCGCGGTCACCGTCCTCGTTGTGGCGCACCACGATTGCGACTCCGTCGTCGTGCACCGCGTCGAATGCGTCCTCGTCGGTGATGTCGTCGCCCAGATAGACCGGCATCAACGGAGTCGACGCGGCGTCGCTGACGTGATCGAGCACCCAGCGCAGCGTCTTGCCCTTGTCCCAGTCCACGTTTGGGCGCAGCTCGATCACCTCACGCCCGGTCGTCACCCGCAGCGTGCTGCGCTGCCCTGCGGCACGCACCGCGGCCATCACCTCACCGACCCGGTCACGGGCCGCCTTTCGGTAATGCACGGCCACACCGAATCGCTTGTGTTCCACCGCAACACCGGTGATCTGACCGAGCTGTTCGCGAAGTTCGCCGGCCGCTTGCTGTAGCACCGGTATGGCGGCGGCCGCCTCGTCGTTTTGGTGATGTGCGCCGTCGGGGCCGGTCATCTCGAAACCGTGGCTGCCCGCATACCAGATTCCCGGCAGGCCGATCCGCTGCCGCACGTCGGCGAGGTCGCGTCCGGATAGCACCGCCACCGGACACTGCGCGGCCAACAAACTCAGCGCCTCGGCCGCACCAACGCTCAGCTGCGCGGCGTCGGGGTCGTCGACGATGTCCGAGAGGGTTCCATCGAAGTCGAAGAACACCGCAGGACGTCGCGCCGCCACAGCGTGCAGAGCCTGCAGCCCGTCCGCAAGCTCCGACATCCGCCGATCGCCGGTGCGGACGCTGACCTCGCTCAGCTCGGTGACCACTGCGTCGGCGCCGCAGCGGCGCAGCTCCTCTGCGCTCGCGTCGACACCGATCACCAACGCGAACCCGCCCGCCTGAGCGGCCGCCACAGCTGCGGCGGTGGCTGTAACGACCGCGCACCGGCCCGGTCGCGCCTGCAGCCGGTTGGCCGCATCGACGAACGTCGCGGTTTCCTGTGGTCCGGCCACGTCGGTCGCGCCCACGCCCGCCTCGCGCAGTTGACGTCGCAGTGTGATGTCGGCCGCCACGTTGTCCAGGTCGAACAGCACCGCGTCGTGGCGACGCGGGTCGACGGTGACCGACATTGACCAACCTTCCTCGGTGATCGCTCGACTGCCCGCTCGCCACGCTAGTCAGGCCGGTGTGGCGCTCTCAGCGGGGGAGGAGGAAGCGCATGGCAGCGCGGCCCGGGACGAGGTGGGCTAGTCGGCGGCGAAAAGCAGCAGCGAATCGTCGCTCACGGCTGCTAGACGCGCCACCGCGCAGGCGATGCCCTCGGCGAGCTCTTCGATGTCCGGTCCCGTGTCGTGGTCAGCGGTGATGCCGAACACCAGATCGTCGGCATAGCTCAGCACCGCGACACCGGTACGCAGCTGCAGCGCGATCGTCGGGATCGGCAGCAGGCGCAGCACCTGATGACCCATCATTTGCAATGGCTGGCGCGGCCCAGGCACGTTGGTAGCCAGGGTCACGATGCCGCGTTGGGGTAGCCGGGTCAGCAGCCGGATCGCCCAGGAGGACACCATAAACGGAATGAAGTTCGCCGCGGAAACGAAGATCGTTCCCGCTTGCCGTTGACCCCCCTGTTTTGCCCGGGTCAATCTGCTGTGCACGATTCGCAACTGCTGGATCGGGTCGGCTTGCTCGACGGGCAGATACGGCAACATGACCGAGATGCGGTTGTCTGGCTGGTCGATGGCATCCGACGGCCGTACCGAGACCGGCACCAGGGTGCGCAGTGAGTCGGCGCGCGGCTGTTCCCCCCGATGCAGCAGAACTCCCCGGAAGCCCTCCGTAATAGCCGCAAGCACAACGTCATTGACGCTCACATTGAACTTGCAGCACACCTTCTCGACATCGGCAAGCGCGACGCGCACGGCGCGATAGCGCCGCATTGTGGTCACCGGGCCGACGAGTGAGGAGCCGGCAGCCGGCCGGACCAGGCCGGCGGCGATTTCCGCCGCGCCGGCGACCGCTCGGGCAGCCGAATTGACGGTGGATGTGGCTGTGCGCCAGAGGGTCTCCGCTACGCTCGGCGAAGCGAGCTCGGGCACCGCGTGCAGATATGGACGTGCTGGTCTAGTCGGCTTGGAGGCGACGCGGTTGGCGGGCACCGCCTCGTCGAGGCCGTCGCAGAGCCGGGTAAGCATGTGCGTCGCCGAAACTCCGTCGGCCATGCAGTGGTGGATCTTCATCAGGATCGCCCACCGACTACCCGCCAGGCCCTCGATGACCCAGCATTCCCAAAGCGGGCGGTCTCGGTCCAGGCGGCGTTCCAGCACTTCGGCGACCACCCGGTACAGTTCCGAGTCGTTGCCGGGTTGAGGCACTGCAATCCGTCGCACGTGACGGGACAGGTCGAATGCCGGGTCGTCGACCCACGCCGGAGCTCGGACATCGAAGGGTTGCCTCCACAGCATCTGGAAAAATCGCGGTATCGCCTGGATGCGTTCTGCAAGAATGCTTTTGAACGTGTCGTAGTCGGGCGGAGAGCCATCCACGATCGCGATCCCGCCGATCGCGAGGCTCACATGCCGATCGGAATCTTCGGCCATGAGGAAACCCGCATCCAGCGTTCCCAGATGCTTCATGGCCCGCCACCCGCCGTCCGCCGTCGATCTTCGTGCGAGTATTCCGCTGCAAGGCAATCGGCAGGTGGCGCCGAAATTAAATCGTGTAAACAACGGCGGTCTATTGCTTCACAATGCCGTTGGCATTTCACGGCGACAGCCACGTCTGCTCCGCGACACGCCGGAAGTTGCCGCCCAGCACTGCGGCGACGTCGGCATCGGCCCAGCCGCGCTCGGTGAGGTGGTGTCCGACTCGATGAACGTCTCCGGTGGCCGCGGAGGCCTTCGCTTGGTCGCGGATGCTGCAGTGTGAACCGTCGGGCACCTGCGCTCCGACCAACCAGTCGTCATTCGAACGTTAGTTCGATACACTGGCGGAGTGGGCTGGAGCAACGGTCCGCCAAGCTGGGCGGAGATGGAGCGGGTGCTTGCCGGCAAGCCCCGCGGCGATCGCAAGCGCGGCGAAGCCGGGCGCAGCGGGTCGCCGTGTGACAAGCCCCGTCGCTCCGGCATGCCACTGGCGGCCGAGCCGGTGGATGACGGCCCATGGTCACGCAAGCGCGGGGCATACGAGCCGCCGAGCGATGAGCGGGCCATCCGCTCGTCGATCGCCTACGCCGAGTTGCACGCACATTCGGCGTTCAGCTTCCTTGACGGTGCCAGCACACCCGAGGAGCTGGTCGAAGAGGCTGCGCGGCTGGATCTGCGCGCCATCGCGCTGACCGATCACAACGGTTTCTACGGCGCGGTCCGTTTCGCTGAAGCAGCCGCAGAACTGGACATGGCTACCGTGCTCGGCGCCGAGCTGTCATTGGGGTCCGGTGCCCGCACCGACGAGCCGGATCCGCCCGGCCCGCACCTGCTGGTGCTGGCCCGCGGCCCGGAAGGCTATCGACGATTGTCACGGCAGCTGGCCGCGGCGCATCTGGCCGGCGGGGAGAAAGGAAAGCCGCGCTTCGACTTCGACGCACTGACCGACGCGGCAGGCGGGCACTGGCACATCCTGACCGGTTGCCGCAAAGGCCATGTGTGCCAAGCGCTTTCTGACGGCGGGCCGGAGGCGGCCGCCAAGGCGCTGGCCGACTTGGTGGACCGGTTCGGGCGGAGGCGGGTCAGCATCGAGTTGACCCACCATGGCCAGCCCGTTGACGACGAACGCAACGCCGCATTGGCCGCGCTCGCCTCACGCTTCGGTGTCGGCGTAGTCGCCACCACTGGCGCGCATTTCGCCGCGCCCTCGCGTGCTCGGCTGGCGATGGCCATGGGCGCGATACGAGCCCGGCAGTCCCTGGATGAGGCGGCGGGTTGGCTGGCCCCGCTGGGTGGCTCACACCTGCGATCCGGTGAGGAAATGGCCCGGCTGTTCGCGTGGTGCCCCGAGGCGGTGACCGCTGCCGCGGAACTCGGCGAGCAGTGCGCTTTCGGGCTGCAGCTGATCGCCCCGCAGCTGCCGCCGTTCGATGTGCCGGCCGGGCATACCGAAGACAGCTGGCTGCGCGAGCTGGTGATGACCGGTGCCCGCGACCGCTACGGGCCGGCCGAACGGGCCCGGCAGGCCTACGCGCAGATCGAGCACGAGCTGAACGTCATTGCCCAGCTGAAGTTTCCGGGCTACTTCCTGGTGGTTTACGACATCACCCGGTTCTGCCGAGAGAACAACATCCTGTGCCAGGGCAGGGGATCGGCAGCCAACTCCGCGGTCTGCTATGCCCTCGGCGTCACTGCGGTCGACCCGGTGGCCAACGAGTTGTTGTTCGAGCGCTTCTTGTCGCCCGCCCGCGACGGGCCGCCCGACATCGACATCGACATCGAATCCGACGAGCGCGAAAAGGTCATCCAGTACGTCTATGACAAATACGGCCGGGACTACGCCGCGCAGGTCGCCAACGTCATCACCTACCGAGGGCGGATCGCGGTGCGCGACATGGCCCGAGCCCTGGCTTTCTCCCAGGGCCAGCAGGACGCGTGGAGCAAGCAGATCAGCCACTGGAACGGGCTCGCCGATTCCCCCGATATCGAAGACATTCCCGAGCAGGTGATCGAGCTGGCCACCCAGGTCCAGAACCTGCCGCGGCACATGGGCATCCACTCCGGCGGCATGGTGATCTGCGACCGGCCGATCGCCGACGTGTGCCCGGTGGAATGGGCGCGCATGGAAAACCGCAGCGTATTGCAATGGGACAAAGACGACTGTGCGGCAATCGGTTTGGTGAAATTCGACCTGCTCGGGCTGGGCATGCTCTCCGCGCTGCACTATGCGATCGACCTAGTGGCCGAGCACAAAGGCATCGACGTGGACCTGGCCAGGCTCGACCTCTCTGAACCCGCGGTCTACGAGATGCTCGCACGCGCCGACTCCGTCGGGGTGTTCCAGGTGGAGTCGCGGGCGCAGATGGCCACCCTGCCGCGCCTGCGGCCGCGCGAGTTCTACGACCTGGTGGTTGAGGTCGCGCTGATCCGGCCCGGGCCCATCCAGGGAGGCTCGGTGCATCCGTACATCCGGCGGCGCAACGAAGTCGACCGGGTCGTCTACGACCACCCGTCGATGGAGTCAGCGTTGCGAAAGACGTTGGGCGTGCCACTGTTTCAGGAACAGCTGATGCAGCTTGCGGTCGACTGTGCCGGGTTTTCCGCTGCCGAGGCCGATCAGCTGCGCCGGGCCATGGGCTCCAGGCGTTCCGCGGAACGGATGCGACGGCTGCGGGGCCGGTTCTACGACGGCATGCGAGCGCTGCACGGCGCGCCCGACGAGGTGATCGACCGGGTGTATGAAAAGCTAGAAGCCTTCGCCAATTTCGGTTTCCCGGAAAGCCATGCGCTGAGCTTCGCGTCGCTGGTGTTCTACTCGGCGTGGTTCAAGCTGCATCACCCGGCGGCGTTTTGTGCAGCGCTGCTGCGCGCGCAGCCGATGGGCTTCTACTCACCGCAGTCACTGGTGGCCGACGCCCGCCGGCACGGAGTGACGGTACACGGCCCAGACCTCAACGCCAGCTTGGCGCACGCCACGCTGGAGAACGCGGGCACCGAGGTCCGGCTCGGGTTGGCCGGTGTGCGTCATATCGGAGAAGACTTGGCCGAGACAATGGTCGAGGAGCGAAAAGCCAACGGCCCGTTTAAGTCTCTGCTGGATTTGACGTCCCGGGTGCAGCTTTCGGTGCCGCAGACCGAAGCACTGGCCACCGCTGGGGCGCTGGGCTGCTTCGGGCTATCCCGGCGCGAGGCGCTGTGGGCGGCCGGAGCCGCGGCCACCCAGCGGCCGGACCGATTGCCCGGTGTCGGCTCGTCGTCACACATCCCCGCGTTGCCGGGAATGAGCGAGCTGGAGCTGGCCGCCGCCGACGTGTGGGCCACCGGCATCTCGCCGGACAGTTATCCGACCCAGTTCCTGCGAGCTGATCTGGACGCGATGGGAGTGCTGCCGGCCGAAAAGCTGTTGAGTGTGCCCGACGGCGACCGGGTGCTGATCGCCGGGGCGGTGACCCATCGACAGCGGCCGGGAACGGCGCAGGGGGTGACATTCCTCAACCTCGAGGACGAGACCGGGATGGTCAACGTGCTGTTTACGCCGGGAGTCTGGGCGCGACACCGCAAGCTGGCGCAAGCGTCACCCGCGCTGCTGGTCCGCGGCCAGGTCCAAAACGCCAGCGGCGCAGTCACTGTGGTGGCCGAACGGTTGGCCAAGCTGACATTGCGGATGGGATCCAAGTCCCGCGACTTCCGGTAACGCCACTTAGACCTCAGCAGCCTCGGCGACCACCTCGGTCGCTCTATGAGGGATTAGTGCCTTCTCCGATTTGATGTCACATGCGATATCACTCAGCACTGGCGTCTAGCCGGTTGCGTCGTCCACACCAGCCGCGGCACCGGCTGCCCGGACTTCGCGACGGTGGTCAGCCACCCGTAATGATCGGACTGCACTCTGCTGGAAACCTCTTGCGGCAATTCAACGGTCATCAAGCGACTTTAGTCCGGCGACGATGCGCGCCGTGAAACCGTGAGAGCAGCAGCCGGACCATCGAATGTAGTCTTCGCCCATGACCTTGTACCTGTCCGTCGACCAAGTCCTCACCACCACCCGTTCGGTACGTAAACGGCTCGACTTCGAGAAGCCGGTCAGCCGGGAGCTGTTGATGGAATGCCTTGAACTGGCGCTGCAGGCGCCCACCGGCTCCAACGCGCAGGGCTGGCAGTGGGTGTTCGTCACCGATGCGGACAAAAAGAAGGCGATCGCCGACATCTACCTGGCCAACGCCAGGAGCTATCTCAGCCTGCCCGGACCCGAATATCCCGAGGGCGACACCCGCGGTGAGCGCATGCCCCTCGTCAGGGACTCCGCGACCTATCTCGCCGAGCACATGCACGAGGCACCGGTGCTGTTGATCCCGTGCCTGGAAGGCCGGGTGGAACAGGCGCCGCTAGGGCTCAGCGCGTCGTTCTGGGCGTCGCTGTTCCCGGCGATATGGAGTTTCTGCCTGGCGCTGCGGTCGCGGGGGCTGGGCTCCTGTTGGACGACGCTGCACCTGCTCGGCGACGGAGAGAAGCAGGCCGCCGAAGTACTCGGGATTCCCTACGACAAGTACAGCCAGGGCGCACTGCTTCCCATCGCCTACACCAAGGGCACCGAATTCAAACCCGCCAAGCGGCTGCCCGCCGACGTTGTGACGCACTGGGACACGTGGTAACGCTCAGGCTGAATTGCCCGCCTCCTCCTCAGGACGCTCCGCGTCCTGCATCGTCACCGGGCCCCAGCTCAATTGCCCGCCTCCTCCTCAGGACGCTCCGCATCCTGCATCGTCACCGGGCGACGCGCCCGCAAAACCGTGTTGACGCCACGCCTCGTAGACGGCGACCGCGGCGGCGTTGGACAGGTTCAGTGATCGCCGGCCGGCCAGCATCGGGATGCGCACCCGCTCGGTGATGTGGGCGTCAGCCAGGGTCGTCGCATCCAGCCCGGTGGGTTCGGGCCCGAACATCAACACGTCGCCGGGCTGGTAGCCGACGTCTGTGAACACCGTGGTGGCATGCGCGGTGAACGCGAACACCCGCTGCGGCACCAGCGCCTGCCATGCGGCGTCCAGGCATGCGTGCACGCTGACAGACGCCAGGTCGTGATAGTCCAATCCGGCGCGACGCAGCTTGGGCTCGGACAGGTCGAAGCCCAGCGGCTCGACCAAATGCAGTTCGGCGCCGGTGGCCGCGACCATGCGGATCGCGTTGCCCGTGTTGGGCGCGATGCGCGGCGAGACGAACAGCAGCCGGAACATCTGTCGATCATGACAGGCGACCGATGGCAGTTTGCTCGGCCGCGGTTTGCGGTGCCGAGCGGGAGCCGGTGAACTCTGGTTGTTCAGTAAGAATTGTGGTAACCGCGGCCAGAGGCTGGCATACTCGTCGAATTGCCATGCGAATCTCGCCCGCCCGTGTTTCCGGGGGTGGGCGTCGCAAATAGCAGGAAGCCTTATGAACGACGCGCGAGCACAGTATGTCAGCGGAGCGGTCGGTAGCCCGACCGCGGTCCGATGACGATGTTTGCCCACCCGAAAAGGGTGGTTTCGCCGACACCCAAAGATGGTCTAGACGACAACCCAGATACCCGCACCGCGGAACCTGCGCCCGAGAAACGCCCGCCGCGCTGGTCGATGCGCAACTGGCCGGTCCGATGGAAAGTCTTCGCGATCGCGCTGGTACCGCTGGTGCTGGCGATGGGTTTCGGTGGATTGCGCATCCATGCGGCGACGACCGACGCCCATAACCTGCGGTTGGCCGCCGACCGGGCCGAATTGGTTCCCGCGATCACCAAGTACATGTCGGCGCTCGATGTCGCGGTGATCGCCATGTCCACCGGCTCTGACGTCCAGGGAGCGAAGAAGAACTACGACGCCCGCAAATACGAGTTGCAGGCGCGCCTGGCAGACACCGACGTGGTCCCCGACGTGCGGACCGGGGTTGGCGCCCTGTTGAACGGCGGGCAGGCACTGGTGGACAGGATCGCCTCGAACAACATCGGTCTGCGAGACCGGGTGACCATGTACGCGCCCATTCTGTTGACCGCCGAGAACGCGGTCGACGGATCGGTGCGGGTGGACAACGAGAAGATCCGGGCCGCAGCGCAGGGCTTGAGCCGTGCGATCGGAGCCCGCGGCCAGATGATGATGCAGCGGCTGCTGATCACCCGCGGCGCCGACCTCCCGGAACCGGAGCTGCGCACATCGATGATCACCTTGGCCGGTACCGAACCGTCGACGCTGTTCGGGATGGCCGAGGTGCTCGGCGTCGGCTCACCGCAAGCCAAAACGCTGCAGCAGCAGATGGTGCGCCGGATGGCGTTGATGTCGAATCCGGCGACCCCGCTGGTCAACAACCCCGAGTTGCTGCGCTCCATCGGCACCACCGACACAATCGCCGCCCAAGTGATCAAGGACACCACCGCATCGGTGACGAAGTCGCTGGAGGATCGCGCCAACAATCGCCGCGACGCCGCGATCCGCGACACTGTGCTGGTACTGGCCGCGATCGTGGCGGCGCTGGTGGTGGTGTGGCTGGTGGCGCGGTCCCTGATCCAGCCGCTGCGGGTGCTGCGCGACAGCGCATTGAAGGTGGCACACGAAGACCTTGAAAGCGAGATCGCCCGGGCGCGGGCCGGCGACGAGCGCGCCCCCGAGCCGCTACCGGTGTACACCGCCGAGGAGATCGGCCAAGTCGCGCACGCGGTCGACGAGCTGCACACCCAGGCGCTGCTTCTGGCGGGCGACGAGGCCCGATTGCGGCTGCTGGTCAACGACATGTTCGAAACCATGTCCCGGCGCAACCGCTCGCTTGTCGACCAGCAGCTGTCGCTCATCGACCGGCTCGAGCGCAACGAGGAAGACCCCGCCCGGCTCGACAGCTTGTTCCGGCTCGACCACCTGGCCGCGCGCATGCGCCGCAACGGCGCCAATCTGCTGGTGCTGGCCGGCGCGCCGATCACCCGTGAACAGCGCGGGCCGCTGCCGCTGTCGACCGTGATCGACGCCGCCATCTCCGAAGTCGAGGACTACCGCCGGGTGGAGACGGCAATGGTGCCCGACTGCGCGGTCACCGGTACCGCCGCAGGTGACATCGTCCATCTCCTCGCCGAGCTGATCGACAACGCGTTGCGCTACTCCCCGCCGACCTCGCCAGTGCGCGTTTCCGCGGTGCGGCAAGGCAAGGCCGGTGTTCTGGTCCAGATCGTCGACTCCGGGCTGGGCATGACCGACGGCGACCGGCGGATTGCCAACATCCGGTTGCGTTCCGGCGGCGACGTCACCCCCGACAACGCCCGCCACATGGGTCTCTTCGTAGTGGGCCGGCTCGCTGATCGGCACGGTATGCGGGTTCGGCTGCGCGGCCCGGCAACCGACGACGGTTCCGGTACGACGGCCGAGGTCTACCTACCGCCCAACGTGCTCGTGGGCGAGGGTGGCGCCCCGCCCAGGGCCAGGACGGGCGTGGCGTTTTCGCGGACGCCGACCGTCGGTGAGCCGCGGCCAGCGCGGGCTGTTCACCGCGCTCGCGACGCGGAACGGACT
>NZ_CAXUCH010000083.1:0-17819 GCF_964249325.1 uncultured Mycobacterium sp.
CTCCTGCGTGACGTGGTGCGCGGCAGGTGCCAGAGCTGATCAGCCGGTGTTGCCGTCGTCGTCGAAGAAGCGTTCGGGGTGGTGGTAGGTGTTGGTTGTGGGTTGGCCGTGGTCGAGGTGGGGTGGGGGGATCCATTGGGTTTGTCCGTTGGTGAGTTTGATTGTGCGCCAGCCTTGTTCGGCCAGGGTGTGGTCGGGGTGGCAGGCCAGAGTGAGTTTGTCGATGTTGGTGTGTCCGCCGCGTGCCCAGTCTTCGGTGTGGTGGACTTCGCACCAATAGCCGGGCACATCACAGCCGGGCGCGGTGCAGCCGCGGTCCTTGGCGTACAACACCACCCGCTGATCCGGTGAGGCGATGCGTTTGGTGCGCCCTAGATATAGCGGGCGGCTGTCGTGGTCGTCGAAGACGGCCAGATAGTGGTAGGCGTGGCTGGCCATGCGGATCAGGTCGCGCATCGGCAGCAGCGTTCCGCCGCCGGTGACTGCATGCCCGGCGCCGGCGGTCAGCTCATTGAGGGTGGTGGACACGATCACCGTGACCGGCAAGCCGTTGTGCATCCCCAGTTTGGGGTCGCCAAGCTGGCCGCGCACCAGCGCGTTGAGGGCGTCATGTTGACGCTGGGCATGGCTGCGCACATCGGTGGCGGCGAGCTGGTGGTCGGGTGGGCCGCTGATGCACGGAGTGTGGTCGTCGGGGTTGCACATGCCCGGGGCGGCAAACCGTGCCAGCCAGGCATCGAGGTTGGCGCGCAGTTCGGGGGAGGCGACAAGCTTGCCGATGCTCATCCCGTCGCGGCGTTGCCCGCACCAGGTGAAGCCGCGCTGGCGGGCCCGATCCGCCTCGGAGAATTTGCCGTCGGGGTTGATCAGGACCGCGCACCGGTTGGCCAGCTTCTCCAGCTGGTCGGGGCGAAGCTTGGCGGCCTGCTGGGCTAACAACCGCTCGGCATGCTCGACGGTGGGCACCGGGGTGGCTTCGGGCAGCTCGCGCACAAAGCGTTCGATGACCCGCAGGTGCTGCTCGTCGAGTTGCCCGGCCCGCCAGGCCTGGGCGGTGGCCGGCAGCTGTGGTGGCAGTGGTTGTCCGGTCAGGGTGCGGCGGGGGGCGAGCTGTTCGGTGGTGTGGATGCGTCGGCGCGCCTCGGCGCAGCTGATGCGCAGCCAGTCGGCGATCACCTTGTGCGGTACCCCGCCGATGGCGGCGAATTCTTCGTTGGCCAGGCTGGCGATCAGGTCGTGACTGGCCACTGCTTGGTGGCGCCGTGAGTTCTCTAGGTGCTCCAACGCGCGCAGCCGCACCGCCGGCTGGTAGTTGTCGAAGTCCAATTCACGAAGCCGGGCCACGGCCGCATCGAGTGCCTCCAGCGCGGCGCTCACCTCCGCCGGAGCAGCCAGGCATGTCGAACTCATGTTCGAGATCTTATCGGCGCCGGACGACAAAACGGGGCACCCGCAAGCGCCAACTGTGAAGCAACACCGAACTGTGGACAAACCGACCAAAGGTGGGCCGGGTTGCGGGCTCGTGTCTGATTGCCCGGCTCCTCCTCCGGCCGTGCCGGCCGGCATCGTCGCCGGGCCTCCGCCTGATTGCCCGGCTCGTCCTCCGGCCGTGCCGGCCGGCATCGTCGCCGGGCTACGCTGCACCTATGCAGGTAGGCGTGCTGGGAGCCAAAGGCAAAGTCGGCTCGACGATGGTGCAGGCAGTGCAGGCCGCCGACGATCTGACCCTATCCGCTGAAGTCGACGCAGGTGATCCGCTCACCTTGTTCACCGACAGCCACACCGAGGTGGTCATCGACTTCACCCACCCCGACGTTGTCATGGACAACCTGAAGTTCTTGCTCCACAACGGAATTCATGCGGTCGTCGGAACCACGGGCTTCACCGAGGAGCGGCTCCAGCAAGTGCGCTCCTGGCTGGCCGCCAAGCCCGGCACCGCTGCGCTGATCGCGCCGAACTTCGCGATCGGAGCAGTGCTGTGCATGCACTTCGCCAGGGAGGCGGCCCGATTCTACGACTCGGTCGAGGTGATCGAGCTGCACCACCCGCATAAGGCTGACGCGCCGTCGGGCACCGCCACGCGCACCGCCCAGCTCATCGCTGAGGCGCGAAAAGGCCTGCCGCCCAACCCGGATGCCACCAGCACGAGCCTGCCAGGTGCCCGTGGCGCCGAGGTCGACGGAATCCCGGTGCACTCTGTGCGATTGGCCGGTTTGGTCGCCCACCAAGAGGTGCTGTTGGGCATGGCGGGCGAGACGCTGACCATCCGCCACGACAGCCTCGATCGCACCTCGTTCGTGCCGGGCGTCTTGCTGGCGGTGCGCCACATCAAGGAACGTCCCGGCCTGACGGTCGGCATCGAACCCTTGCTCAACCTACAATGACCAAAACCCCAGGCGCCCTGCGTATCCAGCTGCTCATCGCGTTCATGTGCGCTGCGCTGCTGGTCTACCTTGCCCTGCTTGCTCGCATCGCCGTCGTGATGATGGGGTCCAGCCGGCCCGCGGCCATCGCTCTCGGGGTAGCGCTACTGGTCCTGCCGGCAATCGGGCTCTGGGCAATGATCGCCACCTTGCGCGCCGGGTTCGCGCACCAGAAACTGGCTCGCCTCATCGCCGACGAAAGAATGGAACTCGACGTCAGCGCGCTGCCAAGGCGACCGTCCGGCCGCATCGACCGACAGGCCGCCGACGCGCTGTTCGACACCGTCCGCACTGAGCTCCAAGACAATCCCGACGACTGGCGGCGCTGGTACCGGTTGGCCCGCGTCTACGACTACGCCGGCGATCGCGGCCGCGCACGGGACGCCATGAAGAAGGCCGTCCAGCTGCAGGGCCGCCGATGAGCAAGACACTGCTGGTGGTTCACCACACCCCGTCACCCGGTACCCGCGAACTCCTCGAGGCCGTAGTCGCCGGCGCCAACGACCCCGAGATCGACGGCGTCGACGTGGTGGCCCGCCCGGCGCTGGCTGCCACCGTGTCGGACATGCTCGACGCCGACGGCTACCTTTTCGGCACCACCGCCAACCTCGGTTACATGTCGGGAGCGCTCAAGCACTTCTTCGACACCGTCTACTACCCGAGCCTGGACCACGTCGCGGGCCGGCCCTACGGCCTGTGGGTACACGGCAACAACGACACCGTCGGCGCCGCAACGGCCGTCGAGAAGGTAGCCACCGGGCTGTCGCTGACCAAAGCCGCCGACGTACTGGAGGTCGTCGGCGGCATCGACGCCGCGGTACGTGAACAGGCCTACGAGCTGGGCGGCACGCTGGCCGCCACATTGATGGAGTGACGGAGCCACATGACGCTGCTGATCGCGAACCGCGGCGAGATTGCGCTTCGAATCATCCGCACCGCAATAGAAATGGGCATCGACACCGCGGCGATATACGCCGAAGACGACGCCGACAGCCCGCACGTGCACGCCGCCGACGAAGCGATCGGCTTGCCCGGCGCCGGCCCCGCCGCATACCTGGATCACGCCGCGATCTTGGCGGCAGCCAAAAGGTCCGGCGCCTCGATAATCCATCCCGGCTACGGGTTCCTCAGCGAGGACGCCGGATTCGCGCGGGCGTGCGCCGCAGCGGGATACCGGTTCGTCGGCCCCGATGCCGACGTGCTCGAGCTGGTCGGTGACAAGTCCGCTGCCCGCCGCACCGCGATCGCCGCTGGTGTACCGGTGCTGCCCGCGACCGACGGACCAAGCAGTGTCGAGGAGATTCACGCGTTCTTCGCCGCGCACGACGGCGCGATCGTGATCAAAGCGCTGGCCGGCGGCGGAGGCCGTGGTCTTCGGGTAGTCCGCAGCGCGGACCAGATTGACGACGCCTACCGCCAGTGCGCTGCCGAAGCGCAACTCGGTTTCATAAACCCCGCCGTGTTCGCCGAGGCCTTGCTCGACGACGCTCGCCACATCGAAGTGCAGATCGTCGCCGCCGGCGGGCGTGCTCTTGCGCTCGGCGACCGTGACTGCAGCGTCCAGCGCCGATACCAGAAGCTCGTCGAAATCGCGCCCGCACAAGCACTTACAGGCGAAATGCGCAGCAATCTGCACGCCGCAGCTGCCCGGCTGTGCGCACATGTCAACTACCAGGGGCTGGCCACTGCCGAATTCCTCGTTGCCGGCGAGCAATTCGTGTTCCTGGAGGTCAATCCGCGAATCCAGGTGGAGCATACCGTCACCGAAGCGGTGACCGGGGTCGACCTGGTGGCGGCCCAGCTCGCCATCGCCGACGGCGCAGGATTCGACCAGTTGGGGCTACCCGCCGGAATCACCGCTCGCGGCACAGATGTCACAGGCGAGCCGGCCACGGCACGGGGAATCGCGATCCAGACCCGGGTCAACATGGAGACGATCGGCGCCGACGGATCGGTGATTCCGACTGGGGGCACACTGACCGCGTTCACCCCGCCGAGCGGGCCCGGGGTGCGCGTCGACACCTACGGCCGTCCCGGCCTCACTGCGAGTCCCCGCTACGACTCGCTGCTGGCCAAAGTGATCACCCATGTGCACGGTTCGTCGTTTCCGGCGGCCCTGCGCAAAGCGCGAACAGCGTTGGCCGACTTCAGCATCGAGGGTATCCGCACGGATATCTCTTTGTTACGAGAAATCTTGTGCACCAACGAGCTTCAATCTGGCTTTGTCACGACGACCTTTCTCGACGCCAAGCTTCCCGAGTTGGCCGCTGCCGCAATGACACGCCAACCGGAGTTTCGAGCTCCTGTACTCGAGCTGTATCCGAGTGAAGAAGTGCTGCGCGCACCGATGGCCGGCACCGTGATAGAAGTCGCGCCCGAAGGCGCCGAATTCGCTGCGGGCCGGCCAGTGGCGGTGTTGGAGGCGATGAAGATGCAGCACGTTCTCGCCGCGCCGGACGTCCTGCGCACCATCCGCAACCTCGTGACGCCCGGGCAGGTCGTCGGAACTGGTGATCCATTGGTGGTGTTCACTCGCACCGGCGCGGACACCGACGCCGACGCCGCTGCACGGCTCGACCTCGACCGGCCACGGGCCGACCTTGACAAGGTGCGCCAGCGACACCTACTCACCCTCGACGAGGGCCGACCGGGTGCAGTAGCCAAGCGGCACAAACAAAACCGCCGGACGGCGCGGGAGAACATTGCCGACCTGGTCGATAAAGGCAGTTTCGTCGAATACGGCGCGCTGGCCATCGCCGCGCAGCGCAGCCGTCGCTCGGAAGAGGATTTGATCGCCAACACGCCGGCCGACGGCCTGGTCGCGGGGCTCGCGACCATCGCTGGGGCCGAGGCGGTGGTGCTGTCCTATGACTACACCGTGCTCGCGGGCACGCAGGGCATGCGCAACCACGCCAAAACCGACCGGGTCTTGGAACTGGCTGCGCGCAAACGGGTGCCGGTGGTGCTGTTCGCCGAAGGCGGCGGCGGACGTCCCGGTGACACCGACCTCGGCAACATCGCCGGCCTGGACGTGCCGACCTTCCGCACGCTGGCTGCGCTGAGCGGCCAAGTGCCGCTGGTGTCGATCGTGTCCGGACGCTGCTTCGCCGGCAACGCCGCGCTGGCCGGAATTTGTGACGTGATCATCGCCACACCCGACGCCAATATCGGCATGGGCGGACCGGCGATGATCGAGGGCGGCGGGCTCGGCGTGTACCGTCCCGAGGACATCGGGCCGATCAAGGTGCAGCGGCGCAACGGTGTGGTGAGCCTGGTCGCCCGTGACGAAGCGCACGCGGTGTCGCTGGCTAAGCAGTACCTATCGTATTTCCAAGGCAGCGTAATGGATTGGGACGCACCCGATCCGCGGCTGGCCCGCCAGGTGGTGCCGGAGAATCGGTTACGTGCTTACGACGTCCACCGGGTAATCGAATCAGTGGTGGACGTCGGCTCGGTCCTGGAGCTGCACGCAGACTACGGGGTCGGCGTGGTGACCGCGCTGGTCCGGGTCGAGGGTGTGGCATACGGGTTGGTAGCCAACAGCAGTCACCATCTGGGAGGCGCCATCGACGCCGAGGCCGCCGACAAGACCGCGGACTTTTTCGCGTTATGCCAAGCATCGGGGCTCCCGATCATCTCGCTCTGCGACACACCGGGATTCATGGTCGGGCCCGACGCGGAGAAGGACGCAGCCGTCAGGCGGTTCGGCCGCCTATTCGTCGTTGGTGCGCGGCTGACCGTGCCGCTGGGCATGATAATCGTGCGCAAGGGATATGGGCTGGGCGCAATGGCGATGGCAGGCGGGTCATTCCACGCCCCGGACTTCACCGTTGCCTGGCCGACCGGCGAGATCGGCGGGATGGGACTCGAAGGCGCAGTGCGGCTCGGATTCCGCAAGGAGCTGGCCGCCGTCGCTGATCCGGGCGAACGGCAAAAGCTGTTCGAGAAACTGGTCGAGGCGGCCTATCAGCACGGCAAAGCGCTGACCTCGGCCACCACCTTCGAATTGGATGACGTCATCGATCCCGCCGACTCACGGGCGTGGATCACCCGGTTAGCCCGTCGCTGAAAGGACTCAACGGTGAAAGTCGACCAGAAGATTGCCATCGTCACCGGCGGTGGCGGCGGCATCGGCGGCGCGGTGGCCACGAGACTGGCACGCGAAGGTGCGCGGGTCGTCGTGGCCGACCTGGATGCCACAGCTGCGGCCGCGGTCGCAGATGTGATCAACGCTGACCACCCGGACACGGCGGTCAGTGCGGGTGCCGACGTAGCCGACACCGCAGAGATCCAAAGGCTACTCCGGCTTGCGGAAAACGAGTTCGGCCCGGTTGACATGTACTTCGCGAACGCCGGCATCACCGGCGCCGCCGGCCTCGACGTCAGCGAAAGCGATTGGGACCGAAGCCTCGACGTCAACCTGCGCGCGCACATCCGCGCGGCGCAATTGCTGGTGCCCCGCTGGGTCGAGCGCGGCGAGGGCTACTTCGTCAGCACCGCGTCGGCGGCCGGATTACTTACCCAACTCGGGTCGGCCACCTACTCGGTCACCAAGCACGCGGCGGTCGGCTTCGCCGAGTGGCTCAGCATCACTTACGGCGACCAGGGAGTGCGGGTGAGCTGCCTTTGTCCGATGGGGGTAAACACCAAGCTGCTGTACTCCGGTGAACAGTCCGGTGATCGGCTGGGTGATCTGGCCACGCGCGCGGTCACCACCGCCGGTGCAGTGCTGGAACCGGACGCAGTGGCCGAGGCCGTACTGGCGGCCATCGAGGAGGAGCGGTTTTTGATCCTTCCCCATCCGGAAGTGCTGGACATGTACCGTCAAAAAGCCGCCGACTACGACCGCTGGCTGCGCGGCATGCGCCGCTACCAGCGCAGCCTGTTAGGAGATACGCGATGACGTCATACGACCTCACCGGCCGCACCGCGATCATTACCGGCGCTTCGCGAGGAATCGGGCTGGCCGTCGCGCAGCGACTGGCCGAGGCCGGTGCCAATGTCGTGCTGACGTCGCGCAAACAGGAGAATGCGGACGCGGCCGCCGCCCAGGTCGGCGGTAATGCCCTCGGCGTCGCCGCCCATGCCGTCGAAGAGGCTGCCGCGCAACGCTGTATCGACCTGACGCTGGAGCGATTCGGCAGCGTGGACATCCTCGTCAACAACGCAGGGACCAACCCCGCGTTCGGTCCGCTGATCGAGCAGGACCACGGCCGCTTTGCCAAGGTGTTCGACGTCAACCTGTGGGCGCCGCTGCTGTGGACGTCGCTTGCCGTCAAGGCGTGGATGGGCGAACACGGCGGCGCCGTTGTCAACACGGCATCAATCGGCGGCATGCATTTCGCTCCATACATGGGGATGTACAACGCGACGAAAGCCGCGCTCATCCACGTGACAAAGCAACTCGCGCTGGAACTTTCACCCCGGGTCCGGGTGAACGCAATATGCCCGGGTGTGGTGCGCACCCGGCTCGCCGAGGCGCTGTGGAAGGACAACGAAGACGGCTTGGCAGCGACGACGCCGCTGGGGCGCGTCGGTGAGCCGGTCGACGTGGCGGGCGCGGTTGCCTTCCTGGTCTCCGACGCCGCGAGCTGGATCACCGGGGAAGCCATGGTGATCGACGGCGGCCAGCTACTGGGCAACGCGTTGGCGTTCCGGACCGGCTCCAGTGACTAGCGTGGTTCTCGGCATCGATCCAGTGGCCGTCGCCGACTGGATCGAACGACTCGGGATCGCGTTCACCGGCCCGTTGAGCTTCGAACGGATCGGGCTGGGCCAGTCGAACCTGACGTACCTGGTGCGCGACGCCGACAACCGCGAATGGGTACTGCGCCGCCCGCCGCTGGGGCACTTGTTGGCGTCGGCGCACGACGTGGCTCGCGAGGCGCGGATTCTGTCCGCGCTGCAGGACACGCCTGTGCCGACGCCGAAGGTGTACGGGCTGACCCGTGACGCCGACTCCGTTCCGCTGCTGTTGATGGAGTACGTCGACGGTCTGGTCATCGACCGGATGGAAAAGGCGGAATCCCTAACTGTCCAGCGGCGCAGGCAAATTGGGTTGTCAATGGTCACGACACTGGCCAAGATCCATGCCGTCGACATCCACGATGTCGGCTTGGCCGATCTGGCCAGCCACAAGCCATACGCCCAGCGCCAGCTCAAACGCTGGGCCGGCCAGTGGGAGCTGTCGAAAACCCGCGAGCTGCCCGACCTCGACGACCTGACCCGGCGGCTGATCGCCGCCGCGCCCGCGCAGCAGGAGCTGACGTTGGTGCACGGCGACTTTCATTTGCGCAACGTCATCACGTCGCATACGACCGGGGATGTGGTTGCCGTCTTGGACTGGGAGCTGTCCACGCTCGGTGACCCGTTAGCGGATATGGGAAGTCTGCTGGCGTACTGGCCCGAACCCGGGGAGGACGAGTGGGCAGGAAGCTTCGCCGCCGCAGCGCTCGAGGGGTTCCCCGACCGCGCCGAGATGACGGCGGTGTATCTCGCCGGGACCGGGCGTGATGCGGCGACATTGAAGTATTGGCATGCGTTGGGGCTATGGAAGGTCGCGATTATCGCCGAGGGCGTGATGCGCCGCGCCATGGACGAACCCAAGAACAAGGCAGCCGCGGGCACGCCGAACCTGCGTCGAATCGACGCGCTGGTCCGTAAGGCCCGCGAAGTAGCCGAGGACGCTGGCATCTGAACGGAGACCGAGATGAGCACTGACATCGCCGAAGACCTCGACGCGCGAGTGCGGACACTGCTCGAGCAGCACGACCCCGCGACCAGCGATCCGCGGGATTTCCTCGGCGCACGCTTCGACGCAGGGCTGGCCTGGGTGCACTTCCCCCGCGGCTGCGGCGGACTCGAGCTGCCGCGGACCCTGCAGGGTCGGGTCGAGGCGCAACTGGCCGCGGCAGGCGCGCCGCCCCCGGGTGGCGGAAGGAACATCATCGGGATGGGCATGGCGGCTCCGACGATCGCGGCGTTCGGAAGCGACGAACAAAAGCGAAAGTTCCTGCGCCCGCTTTACACCGGCGAGCACCTCTACTGCCAGTTGTTCAGCGAACCGGGCGCCGGATCAGACCTAGCCGGGCTCGCCACCCGTGCGGTGCGCGACGGTGACGACTGGATTGTCAACGGGCAGAAGGTGTGGACGTCTATGGCGCAGCACGCTCAGATGGCGATCCTCGTTGCCCGCACCAACCCCAACGTGCCCAAACACCAGGGCTTGACGTACTTCCTGTGCGACATGACTGACCCCGGCATCGAGATCCGGCCGCTGCGACAGATCACCGGTGAAGCCGAATTCAACGAAGTGTTCCTCACCGACGTCAGAGTTCCCGACGCCAACCGGCTCGGGCCGGAGGGCGGCGGCTGGAAGGTGGCGACCACCACCCTCAACAACGAGCGGGTCGCAATCGGCAACAGGCCAGGCGTTCCCCGCGAAGGGGGAATGATCGGAAAGGTCACCGAAGCCTGGCGTAACGAGCCGGAGCTGCGCAACCCGGCGATGCACGACGAGCTGATGCGGCTGTGGGTCGAATCCGAAGTCGCCCGGCTAACCGGTGAGCGGCTGCGTCAGCGGCTCGCCGCGGGTCAGCCCGGGCCAGAAGGTGCCGGTATGAAGATCGCCTTTGCCCGCCTGGCGCAAGCGATTTCGGGATTCGAGCTGCAATTGCATGCCGAATCAGGGCTGCATTACGACGATTGGACCATGCGCAGGCCGGAAACAGTCGACTTGACCGGTCGCGAGCCCGGCTATCGCTATTTGCGGGCCAGGGGCAACTCGATCGAGGGCGGCACTTCGGAGATTCTGCGAAACACCATCGCCGAACGGGTTCTCCAGCTGCCGCCGGAACACCGGGTGGATAAGGACGTCGCGTGGAAGGACCTGGACCGATGAAAGCAGACCTGCTCTATTCCGATACCGAGCAAGCGCTGCGGGACAGCGTCCGCCACTTGCTTGCCGACCGTTGTCCACTCGAAGCAGTGATGCGCTTGTATGACGTTGCGCCGCCGGACTTTTCGGGCGTGTGGAAGGAGCTGGCCGCAGACCTCGGGGTAGCGGGGTTGTTGGTACCCGAGGAGCTCGGCGGTGCCGGGGCGAGCTCACGCGAGGCCGCCGTGGTGATGGAGGAGATCGGCCGGGCCGTCGCGCCGGTGCCGTACCTGTCCAGCGCGGTGCTGGCCACCGTCGCGCTGTTACAGGCCGGCGACACCGAGACACTGGGCGGGCTGGCCTCCGGCGAGCTCACCGCCGCCCTGGCGGTGCCGCTGACGACCGCGCCGGGCGACCCGGTGAGCGGCGTCAGCGTTGGCGCCGACGGCCTGACCGGAGAGGTCACCAGCGTCGCCGGCGCAGCCGAAGCCGATGTGTTGGTGGTGCCGGCAGCCGGCAGCGATGGACTCGAGCTGCACACCGTCATGCGCGCCGGCGCCGGAGTGGACGTGTCGTCGGTCTTGGCTTTCGACATGACGAGACCGCTTGCCAGCGTGCGGTTCTCCGGAGCGTCGTCGTCGCAGGTGGGTGCCGGGTCAGCGGAGGCGGCGCTCGCGGCAGCGCTGCAGACCGGCGCGGCGCTGCTGGCCTCTGAGCAGCTCGGAGTCGCGCAGTGGTGTTTCGACACCACCCGCGACTACGTCAAGCAGCGCAAGCAGTTCGGCCGGGCGATCGGGTCATACCAGGCGATCAAGCACCGGATGGCAGACCTGTGGTTGGAGGTGAGCTCTGCAGCCGCGGCTGCCCGCTACGCCGCCGACACCTGCGCGCGGCGCGATCCGGACGCCGCCATCGCTGCGGCCATCGCGCAGGCCTACTGCAGCGATGTGGCGGTGCATGCCGCCGAGGAATGCATTCAGCTGCACGGCGGTATCGGGATGACCTGGGAATACCCGGCTCATCTGTACCTGAAGCGAGCCAAGAGTGACCAGCTGGCGCTGGGCACCGGCTACCGTCACCGGGCCCGGCTGGCCGAATTGGTCGACCTGCCGCTCGACAGCGGGAGGTGAACATGGACAAGCGCATCCTCGGCAACGGGCTTGAAGTATCCGCAATCGGGTTGGGTTGCATGGGAATGAGCCGCGGCTACGGCCCCCCTGGTTCCAGAAGCGACATGATCGGGGTGATCCGCGCGGCCGTGGAGCGCGGTGTCACCTTTTTCGATACCGCCGAAGCCTATGGAGACAACGAAGAACTGGTCGGGGAGGCCCTGGCGCCGTTCACCGGTCAGGTGGTCATTGCGACCAAATTCGGCTTCGCCTTCGACGCGACCGGCAACATCGCGGGACTCAACAGCCGCCCGCAGAACATCCGGCAGGTCACAGATGCGTCGCTGCAGCGGTTGCGTGTGGAGACCATCGACCTGCTCTACCAGCACCGTGTCGACCCAGAGGTACCCGTGGAGGACGCCGCAGGGACGGTCAAGGAGTTGATCCAAGACGGCAAGGTCAAGTATTTCGGCATGTCGGAGGCGTCCGCCGAGGTGATACGGCGTGCCCATGCCGTCCAACCAGTCACGGCGGTGCAAAGCGAGTACTCGATCTGGTGGCGTGCGCCGGAGGCCCCAGAATCCGGGGTGCTGCCGACGTGTGCGGAACTCGGCATCGGCTTCGTGCCGTACAGCCCGCTCGGGAAAGGCTTCCTCACCGGAAGCATCGGCACCGACACCCAATTCGACCGCACCGACATCCGCAACGCCATTCCGCGGTTCGCCGCCGACGCTCGAGCCGCCAACCAGGCGGTGGTTGATCTACTCGAAACGATCGCGGCGCGCAAGAACGCGACACCCGGACAGATCGCGCTGGCCTGGTTGCTCGCACAGCAACCGTGGATTGTTCCCATTCCCGGCACCCGCCGCCTCGAGCGCCTGGAGGAGAACATCGCGGCAGCCGATGTCGAACTCACCGCCGACGACCTTCGCGAAATCGACGACGCCGCAAGAAGGATCACGGTGCAGGGCGCGCGCTACCCCGAGTTCATGCAGCGGCTGATCGGCGGCTGATCCGGCGGGCCACCTCGCCGTACCGCTCGACGCGCTCCTGATCGGTCAGCGCGTTGTACAGCACGAGCCGGGTGGCGATTCCGGCGTACTTGTCGGTCAGCGCGTCGGCCAGCCCGTCCCAGCTCGACTCGGTGGCGAAGGCCGCGAGGTGCTCGTCGGTGATCTGGGCCGCCATGCCGGCGAAGTCGCCGGCCTTCTGCTTTTCCCGAATGCGCGCGGTCGTGCCCTCGAACCCGGCCTCGTCCCAGATGAACGCATAGTTGGGCGTGCTCCCGTAGAAGGCCAGGCTCGCTCGCATCAGTTCTCGTTCCTTGTCGCGCTCATCGTCGCTGTCGCCGACGATCGTCATCGCCGGGACGATCACGGCGATGTCCTATGTCTGCCGCCCGACTTTCTTCGCTCCTGCGGCGATGCTCGGCACGGCGTGCCGGGTCAGGTAGCCGGGTTCGCCAATCGGATGGATATGCACGCCATCGGCGACTTCGCCCGCCATCGTCAGCATCCACGGATTCACCGCGGCGATATCCACTTTGGGGTCGGGGGCGTCGATGGGTCCCGGGCTCCATTGGGGGGTGATGAAGTCGAGGTCGTAGAACTCGCCGTGGTGATCGAGCGTCCCGGTTCGAAACGCCATGAAGCACGCCTTAACGGCGAGCACGTAGTCGCGCAGCCGTGGGCCGGGGCGATCAAAGGCCACGCCGTAGCGCCGCACCACGTGAGTGCGCACCTGCGTGCCCAGACCCAATCGGAACTTCCCGCCGGTTGCTTCGGCAAGCTCCCACGCCGTGGTGGCCGTGACGAAGGGGCTGCGAGGAAACGCCACCGCCACACCCGTGGACAGGTCGAGGCCGGGCGCGGCCTGCGAGGCCACGGCGGCGTTGAGGTAGGTGGTGCGGCCCGTCTCGGTGAACAACAGCCCGGAGAACCCGGCGGACTGGGTTCGTCGGGCGAGGTCACCGATCTGGCCCAGCGGTTTGGGCGGGGTCATCGCGGCGACGTGCATGGCGGCGCGCCGATTACCCGGAGAGCTTTGCGCCGAAGAAGTCCCGCATCGCCGTCCAATGCCGCTCGGCGGCGGCTTCGTCATACGGCGGGTTGTCCGGGACCGCGAACCCATGCTGGGCCGGATAGGTCTCGATCGTGTGCTCGACGCCGGCGGCGGTCAACGCCTTGTCGAGCTGTTCGGCCTGCTCAGGTGTGAAGGAGCCATCGTTTTCGGCTCCGGCGACGTACACCGCCGCTTGGATTTGGTCGGCCAGCAGATGCGGGCTGTCCGGGCTATCGGTCGCCAGCCCGCCGCCGTGGAAGGAGGCCGCGGCCGCAACCCGATCGGGCTGACGACCGGCGACCACCAGCGATGTCCGGCCGCCCATGCAGTAGCCGCAGACACCGAACCGGTCCCCGCGCACCTCGTCGCGGTCGGCGAGGTAGTCGAAGAACGCGCCGGCGTCGATGTCCATTTTGAGCGGGGTGACGCTGCCGATCATCGACATCAGCCGCTTGCGGTCGTCCGGGTCGCTGAAGGCGGTCTTCATGTCGAACGGCTGCCAGTCCCCGTGGCGGTAATAGATGTCGGGCAGCAGCACGGCGTAACCGAAGTCGGCAAGCTTGGCGGCCATTTCGTAGAAGGTGTCGCGCACCCCGCCCGCGTCGGGGTACATGACGACCCCGGGCCAGGGACCCTGGCCGTCGGGGGTGAACAGGTGGACGGTGCAGGTGCCGTCGGGAGTGGTGACGGTATCGGTGATGTGCGGCATGGCTACCGTTCTACTACCTCTCATCGCCGCAGTTTCATCGGCGCCGACCCGCTGCGCCCGGCTTCGCCGCGCTTGCGGTCGCCGCTACGCTGAGGGCGTGCCCATCCCGACGCCGTACGAGGATCTGCTGCGCCTGGTCCTCGAGCGGGGCACACCCAAGGCCGACCGCACCGGCACCGGGACCCGCAGCTTGTTCGGCCACCAGATGCGCTACGACCTGGCGGTCGGCTTCCCGCTGATTACGACCAAGAAGGTGCACCTGAAATCGGTGATCTACGAGTTGCTCTGGTTTTTGCGCGGCGACTCCAACATCGGCTGGCTACACCAGCACGGAGTCACTATTTGGGACGAATGGGCATCTCCCACAGGCGATCTCGGCCCCGTCTACGGTGTGCAGTGGCGATCCTGGCCGACCCCGTCGGGTGAGCACATCGACCAGATCAGCAACGCGCTGGAACTGCTGCGGACTGATCCGGATTCGCGGCGCATCATCGTGTCGGCATGGAACGTCGGCGACATTCCCAAGATGGCCTTGGCGCCGTGTCATGTGCTGTTCCAGTTCTATGTCGCGGACGGGCGGCTGAGCTGCCAGCTTTACCAGCGCAGCGCCGACCTGTTCCTGGGTGTGCCGTTCAACATCGCCAGCTACGCGCTGCTCACCCACATGATGGCAGCACAGGCAGGGCTCGACGTCGGTGAGTTCATCTGGACCGGCGGCGACTGCCATATCTACGACAACCACGTCGAGCAGGTGCGCCTGCAGCTCAGCCGGGAACCGCGGCCCTATCCGGAGCTCCTTCTGGCGCAACGCGATTCGATCTTCGACTACACCTACGACGACATCGTCATCAAGAACTACGACCCGCATCCGGCGATCAAAGCCCCCGTCGCGGTATGAGCCTCGCCGACGTGGGCCTGATCTGGGCTCAGTCGACGTCGGGCATCATCGGGCGCGGCGGCAAAATCCCCTGGCACCTGCCGGAGGATCAGGCCCGGTTCAAAGCCCTCACGATGGGCCACACCGTGGTGATGGGCCGGCTCACCTGGGAGTCGCTGCCGGCGACGGTGCGGCCGCTGCCGGGCCGCAGAAATGTCGTACTGACCCGCCAAACTGACTATGTGGCAGACGGCGCCGAGGTGGTTGACACCCTGGACCAAGCCCTCACCGACCCACTGACCTGGGTGATCGGCGGGCACCGGATCTACGCGCTGGCAATGCCGCTGGCCACCCGTTGCGAGGTGACCGAAGTGGAGCTCGATCTGCCGCGCGACGACGCCGACGTGCTGGCGCCGGTGCTGGACGAGATGTGGGTCGGTACGACGGGCGAGTGGCTGACCAGCCGCACGGGGCTGCGATATCGGTTCCACAGCTACCGCCGTTTGCTGGCCGCAACGGATGGACCGTGACATACTCCGGTGGTATCGATTTACCGCTTCTGCCAGGGGTTTCAGGAGGGAGAACCGTCAGTGAAAGCCGGATCTAGACCCAAGTTCTCTCGCGCGCTCATTGGCTACGATCAGCTGGCCGTCGATGCCTTCATCGATGAGGCGACCGTCAAACAGCAAGTGCTGCTGGATGAGATCGAAACGTTACGGGCTCGGCTGAAGCAAGCCGGCGATGAAGTAGCCGCACTCCGAAAAGAAGTCGCCTTCCTCAACGACACCTCACCCTCGCCCCATGCGGTCCCGCAGCGCATGGCGAAAGTGCTGCGGAATGCGATCGACGAGGTGTGCGAGATGCGGGCCGAGGCAAAGGCCGAGATACAGGCGCTGGTCGCGACAATCGAGTCGGAGGCCGAGATCGCACACCGAAAGCACGAAGAGCTGTTGGCGGACATGGCCGCGCAACGAACCGCGCTGGACGCCGAGTGCGCCGAAGCCAAGAGCAAACTCGAGGCGGAATTGGCCCAGAAGCGCGCCGAAGCGGAAGCGGAGATCGATGACGCGTCGCAAAAAGCCCAGCAGGCACGGGAACAGCTGCTCGCCGACGCCCAGCAAGAAGCTGATCGCTGGCGAGAGGAGGCGCGGCGCGCGGTGGACCAGGCCAGTCAGCAGCGAATCGAGATCCTGGAGCAGCTGATGGCCGTCTACCGGGGGATAGAAACGGTTCCGGCCGCTCTGGAGTCGGCATACCAGCAAAGAAACAAGCCGCCGGAGGCCGGCGTCGTCGTGCCGTTCGAGCAGAAGAGAAGCACTGGCTAAACGGTATTCTCGGCGCCGTGCCGATCCCACATCCTCGCAGGCTGACCGCGGCGCAGGCCCGCCGGATTGCTGTCGTCGCGCAAGGTCTTGCAGATCGCCGGCCCGTCGGCTCTGTCAGCCGGGCGCATCTGCGGCGACTGATCTCCAGAATCCAGGTGCTGCAACTAGATTCGGTGTCGGTTGTGGTACGCGCCCACTACGCGCCGGTGTTCAGCCGGCTCGGGCCCTACGACCGCGAGGTACTCGACCGCGCCGCCTGGAGCCATTCCGCGCGTTCGCCCCGGCTGCTGGTCGAGTACTGGGCGCATGAAGCAGCGCTGATGGCCGTCGACGACTGGCCGCTGCTGCGCTGGCGAATGCGCCAGTATCGCCACGGCCGCTGGGGCACCCACATCGTCAAGGCCAACCCACAGCTGGCCGACGACATCATCGCCGCGGTCGCGCAATTGGGGCCGTGTACCGCCGGACAGATCGAGGCCCACCTCGCCGCCGAGCCGCGGCGCGCCAAGGGCCCCTGGTGGAATCGCAGCGACACCAAATGGGTCGCCGAGGCGTTGTTCGCTGCCGGTGTGCTGACGACGTCCACCCGCGTCGGATTCGCACGCCACTACGACCTGACCGAGCGGGTGCTGCCACCCGAGGTGTTGGCGCGAAAGGTCGACGACGACGAAGCAATCCGCGAGCTCACACTGCGCTCGGCCAGCGCGCTCGGTGTGGGCACCGAGGCCGATATCCGCGACTATTTCCGACTGTCCGCCGCACAGGTAAAGCCGGCGATCGCCAAGCTGGTCGCCGACGGCGAGCTGGAACGCGTCGACGTCGACGGCTGGTCGACGCCGGCGTATCTGCATGCCGGACAACCGATTCCACGGCGCGATCGCGGCACTGCGTTACTCTGCCCGTTCGACCCGCTGATCTTTTTCCGGCCGCGGGTGCAGCGGCTCTTCGGTTTCCATTACCGCATCGAGATTTACACGCCCGCGGCCCAGCGACGCTACGGCTATTACGTGTGGCCGTTTCTGCTCGACGGTGAGCTGGTCGGCCGGGTGGATCTCAAGGCAGATCGCGCTGCGAACACCCTGCACGTCGTCGGCGCGTTCATCGAGCCAGAGCAGTCGCCGCCCCGGGTGGCGACCGCGCTGGCCGGTGAATTAAGGATGATGGCGTCCTGGCTTGGATTGGGCGGCGTCACCGTCGGTGACCGTGGCGATCTGGCCAATGAGCTGCGCGCAGCATTGTTACCGGCGTGAACCACATTCATGTGCGCCCACGGCGGAAATCGTGAGCTGCCGCGATCGCTGAGCGTTAGGCCCAGCTGGAGCCAACAGCGCTGTCGGTGTTGGACATGTTGGCACCGGCGGTTTGCACCTTTTGCCCGTGGGCATTGGCCTGCTCGTAGATCACCTGGAAGTTGCGGCCCAGTTCGGTGATGAACTGTT
>NZ_CAXUCH010000084.1:0-17772 GCF_964249325.1 uncultured Mycobacterium sp.
GATCGAAAACAGCATCGGCGTCTCGAATGTCAACTGGCCCTTCCACATCGTGCCGGTCCAGTTGAAGAACTTGATCCCGGTCGGCACCGCGATCAGATACGTCATGAACGAAAAGAACGGCAGCAACACCGCGCCGGTGGCGAACATGTGGTGTGCCCACACCGCAGCGGACAGCCCGGCGATGGCCCATGTCGCATAGACCAGTGTGGTGTAGCCGAAGACCGGTTTGCGGGAGAACACCGGCAGGATCTCGGTGACGATGCCGAAGAACGGCAGCGCGACGATGTAGACCTCGGGGTGGCCGAAGAACCAGAACAGGTGCTGCCACAAGATGGGTCCGCCGTTGGCCGCGTCGTAAATGTGGGCGCCTAGGTGCCGGTCGGCGGCCAGCCCGAACAGCGCCGCGGTCAAAATCGGGAAGGCCAGAAAGACCAGCACGCTGGTCGCCATGATGTTCCACGTGAAGATCGGCAGGCGGAACATCGTCATACCGGGGGCGCGCATGCAGATCACGGTGGTGACCATGTTGACCGCCGACAGGATGGTGCCGAATCCGGACAGGATCAGTCCGACGATCCACAAGTCGGCGCCGGCGCCTGCCGAGTGGATGGCGTCGGATAGCGGCGTATAGGCGGTCCACCCGAAGTCGGCGGGCCCGCTCGGGGTGATGAAACCGGCCAGCACGACGAGCCCGCCGAAAAGGAACAGCCAGTAGGAGAAGGCGTTGAGCCGCGGAAAGGCGACATCGGGCGCGCCGATTTGCAGCGGCAGCGCTACATTGGCGAAGCCGAACACGACCGGGGTCGCATACAGCAGCAGCATGATCGTGCCGTGCATGGTGAACAGCTGGTTGTACTGCTCGTTGGACAAGAACTGCAGCCCCGGCGCGGCCAATTCGGCGCGCATGAGCAGTGCCATCAGGCCGGCCGTGAAAAAGAACCCGAACGCCGTGGCAAGGTACATCTGGCCGATCAGCTTGTGATCGGTCGTCGTGACGAGGTTCCAGACGAGCTGGCCGCGGGTGCGGCGAGGATGCGGATAGGGCCTGTGGGCGGTCAGGGTTTGCACAGGCCCCGCTTCGGTGACCATCTTTCCTCCCCTCACCAGCGCGCTGGGGAGCGACCCGCACTCGGGCCGAGATTACCCCGAAGCGGTGCGCCGAAACACTGGGACCACAACACCAGAAGGGACGAGATGACCAGTCGGCATATCCACGTCATCGGCATCGGGGCAGGGGATCCCGACTACGTCACGGTCCAAGCGGTGGAGGCACTCAACGACACGCAGGTGTTCTTCGCGATGGACAAGGGGGACGCCAAAAGCGATCTCGTGGCATTGCGCCGTGAGATCTGCGCCCGATTCATCCGCGAGCCGGCCTACCGATTCGTCGAACTAGCGGACCCGCCGCGGGCGACGAGTGCCGACTATTGGGAGGCGGTGTCCGACTGGCATGCGGCGCGCGCACAGGTCTGGTCCACCGCCATTGCTGCCGAGCTGCAACCAGGAGGCGTCGGCGCATTTCTGGCTTGGGGTGACCCGTCGCTGTATGACAGCACGTTGCGCATCCTGGAGGCGGTGGCTGCCGAGATCGACATCAGCTACGACGTGATCCCCGGCATCACCGCTGTGCAGGCGCTGACCGCCCGCCATCGCATTCCTTTGAACGAGGTGGGCGAACCGGTTTTGATCACTACCGGGCGGCAGCTACGCGCGCACGGGCTGGCCGGCTCAGCGGTGGTCATGCTCGACGGCGAGTGCTCATTTCGGGTGTGTTCGGCCGATACCCGGATTTGGTGGGGCGCCTACCTGGGCACCGACGACGAGCTGCTGGTATCCGGCACGGTCGGCGAGGTGGGGGAGCGGATAGCCTCGCTGCGTGCCGACGCCCGCGCCCGGCACGGCTGGATCATGGACACCTATTTATTGCGCGCGGCGGTGTAGGTTTCGCACCGTTGCGCCGTGGCAGGATCTGCGCGCATGGGGACTTTTCTCGTCCGCGCCGTGTTCACAGGATTCGCCTTGTGGGTAGTCACGCTTTTCGTCCGCGGGATCAGCTTTGTCGGCGGCGATAGCCGACTGGGAAGGGTCGGCATCATCTTCGTGGTCGCGGTGATCTTCGGTCTGGTCAACGCTTTCATCAAACCGATCGTGCAGATCCTGTCGATTCCGCTCTACATCCTCACTCTGGGCCTGTTTCACGTCGTCATCAACGCATTGATGTTGTGGATCACGGCCTGGATCACCCGGCATACCACCCACTGGGGGCTACATATCGACCACTTCTGGTGGACCGCGATTTGGGCGGCGATCATGTTGTCGATCGTGAGCTGGCTGTTGTCGCTGGCGGCTCGTGACGTCAGGCGCGCCGCCCGCAGGTGACGGGCACACTGGATAGGTGCCTGAACTCCCGGAAGTCGAAGCGCTGGCCGACCATTTGCGCCGCCACGCGCTCGGTATGACGATCGGCCGCGTCGACGTTGCAGCGTTTTCCGTGCTCAAGACCTTCGATCCGCCCATCACCACGCTGCATGGTCGGACCGTCGCCGGAGCCGAGCGGTGGGGCAAATACCTCGGTGTGCGGGCCGGGGAGCTGTTCCTCATCACCCACCTGTCGCGGGCCGGCTGGCTGCGATGGTCCGACGCGCTGCCGGCCGCGCCACTGCGCCCGGGCAAGGGCCCGATCGCGCTGCGTGTCCACTTGGGCACGCCGGGCGAGGCGCCCGGCTTCGACCTCAGCGAGGCCGGCACGCAGAAGCGGCTGGCGGTGTGGCTGGTCGACGATCCTGCGAAGGTGCCGGGCATCGCGGCGCTGGGACCCGACGCATTGGAGGTCAGCCCCGACCAGCTGGCCGGTCTGCTCGCCGGACAGAGCGGGCGGATCAAGACGGTGCTGACCGACCAGAAGGTGATCGCCGGCATCGGCAACGCCTATAGCGACGAGATCCTGCACGTCGCTCAGATCTCGCCGTTCGCCACGGCTGCGAAACTTTCGCATGAACAAGTCTTGACGGTGCACGACGCGATGATGTCTGTGCTCACCGACGCTGTCACTCGCTCGGTCGGCCAACAGGCGGCCACGTTGAAGGGCGAAAAGCGCTCCGGATTGCGGGTGCACGCCCGCACCGGTCTGCCCTGCCCGGTGTGCGGCGACACGGTGCGCGAGGTGTCGTTCGCCGACAAGTCGTTCCAGTACTGCCCGACCTGCCAGACCGGTGGCAAGGTGCTGGCCGACCGGCGGATGTCGCGGCTCCTGAAGTAGCTGGGCCGCTGGCGGCGACCCGCTGCTGAGCTGATGGCGGCGACCGCCGCTATGCTGCCTGGGTGATTCGCCAGAAAATCCTCATCACCGGCGCCAGCTCGGGGTTGGGCGCCGGAATGGCGCGGCAATTCGCCGCCAACGGCCGTGACCTGGCGCTTTGCGCTCGTCGCACTGACCGGCTCGACGAGCTGAAAGACGAGCTGACACAACAATATCCGGGTATCACGGTCGCCGTCGCCGCGCTTGACGTCAACGACCACGAGCAGGTGCCGAAAGTGTTCGCCGAGCTTGCCGACACGCTCGGCGGAGTCGACCGAATAATCGTCGACGCCGGCATCGGCAAGGGCGCACCGTTGGGGTCGGGCAAGCTGTGGGCCAACAAAGCGACGATCGAAACCAACCTGGTGGCGGCTCTCGTCCAGATCGAAACGGCGCTGGAAATGTTCAAGCAGGCCGGTTCGGGGCATTTGGTGCTGATCTCCTCGGTGCTGGGCGCCAAGGGAGTCCCGGGAGTCAAGGCGGCTTATGCCGCTAGCAAAGCCGGTATCCGCTCGCTGGGAGAATCGCTGCGCGCCGAATACCGCAGCGGCCCAATCAAGGTATCGGTGATCGAGCCCGGCTACATCGAGTCGGAGATGACCGCGAAATCGGCGTCAACGCTGTTCATGGTGAACAACGAAACAGGCGTCAAGGCGTTGGTGGGCGCCATCGAGCGCGAGCCAGGCCGGGCCGCGGTGCCGTCGTGGCCGTGGGCGCCGATGGTCCAGCTGATGCGGGTATTGCCGCCGCCGCTAACCAAGTACTGGGCGTAGCCACGCCCCCACCGTGAATCTGACGACGCCCCATGGCGTGTCCCGTCGCCAGATTCACTGTCGCGCATCGACTAGGCGCGGCGGCCTCTTTCGGTGCGGTAGCGGCGCACCAGCGAGTCGGTGGAGCTGTCGGACTGCCTGTCCGGTGAGGCGTCGCTGCTGATCACTGGCAGCAGCTCCTTGGCCTGCGTCTTGCCCAGCTCCACACCCCACTGGTCGAACGAGTCGATGCCCCACACCACACCCTCGGTGAACACCTGGTGCTCGTAGAGGGCGATCAGCTGCCCCAGCACCGATGGGGTCAGCCGGGTCGCCAGAATCGACGTGGTAGGCCGGTTGCCGGGCATCACCTTGTGCGGCACAACGTCGGCGGGCGTACCTTCAGCGGCTATCTCCTCCGCGGTCTTGCCGAACGCCAGCACCTGCGTCTGGGCGAAGAAGTTGCTCATCAACAGATCGTGCATGCTGCCCTTGCCGTCGGCGTCCGGCAGGTCGTCGAGCGGCTGGGAAAAGCCGATGAAATCGGCCGGTATCAGCCGAGTGCCCTGATGGAGCAACTGGTAGAAGGCGTGCTGGCCGTTGGTTCCCGGCTCGCCCCAATAGATTTCACCGGTGTCCGTGGTGACGGGTGTGCCGTCGGCGCGCACCGACTTGCCGTTGGATTCCATTGTCAACTGCTGCAGATAGGCGGCGAAGCGCGCCATGTCGTTGGAGTAGGGCAGCACCGCTCGTGATTGCGCGCCAAAGAAATTGGAGTACCACAACCCGATCAGACCAAGCAGCGCAGGCGCGTTGGACTCCAACGGCGCGGTCTTGAAGTGCTCGTCGACGATGTGGAATCCGGACAGAAAATCGGCAAACCGTTCCCGACCGATCACCGCCATCACCGACAGTCCGATCGCCGAGTCCACCGAATAGCGGCCGCCGACCCAATCCCAGAAGCCGAACATGTTGGCCGTGTCGATGCCGAACTCCTCGACCAGCTTTTCATTCGTCGAGACCGCGACGAAATGCTTGGCCACCGCGTCGTCGCCGAGCGCGTCGGTCAGCCAGCGTCGGGCCGCGGTCGCGTTGGTCAGCGTCTCCAAGGTAGAAAAGGTCTTCGACGAGACGATGAAAAGTGTTGTGGCGGGGTCCAAGTCGGCCAGCTTCGCGGTCAAGTCGGCGGGATCGACATTAGAGACGAACCGCGCCGAGATCCCGGCGTCCACGTAGTGGCGCAGCGCCTGATACACCATCACGGGGCCCAGATCCGAACCACCGATTCCGATATTGACTACGGTGCTGATCCGTTCTCCGGTGGCTCCGGTCCACTCGCCGCTGCGCAGCCGATCGGTGAAATCGCCCATCCTGTCCAGCACCGCGTGTACGTCCTCGACGAGGTTCTGCCCGTCCACAATCAGCTTGGCGTCCCGCGGCAGCCGCAGCGCGGTGTGCAGCACCGCGCGGTCTTCCGAGGTGTTGATGTGCTTGCCGGCGAACATGTCGTCGCGACGCTGTTCCAAGTTGGCTGCCCTCGCCAGGTCGGTCAGCAGTTTGAGCGTCACACGGGTGATCCGGTGTTTGCTGTAGTCGATAAACAGATCGCCGACAGTGACGGTGAACTCGCGTCCGCGGTCGGAATCGTCGGCGAACAGCTGGCGCAGGTTGGTGTCTTTCATCTCGTCGTGATGCCTGCGCAGGGCGTTCCATGGCGGGGTGGCTGTGATGTCGGGAATGTGGCGAACCGCGGTCATGCTTTCCGACCATAGTCACGCCAAACAGATATGGTCGCTCACTGGCTCCTCTGAGCTGCGGGTATGTAGTCAGCCCGGCGTCGTTCATCCACTGTGCATCCAGGACGGAAAAATCGCCAAGGCGCCGCAATCAGCGCACGCTTGAAACCGTCAGCACAGAGTCGAAACCCTGGATGCACACGCATCAGCCGGCCTGGTCAGCGTCTGTCGCCCGAAAGCTGGGTGTCGGCCTTCTGCTGGGCACCTGGGCCGGTTGGTTAGTGCCCGAGCCGGCCGCGGCCCATCCGCAGCAGCAGCATCGCCAGATCCTTGCCGTCGGGACCCAGCTCGCTGTAGCGCTCGATGACCTTCATCTCGCGACGGTGTACCAGCCGGGTGCCGCCCGACGCCATCCGACGTTTGCCGATTTCTCTGGACACCTCGGTGCGGCGTTTGACTGCGGCGAGGATCTCGGCGTCGAGGCGGTCGATCTCCTGCCGCAGCTCGTCGATGTTTGGAAGCTCTTCGGTTTCCATGTGTTTGGTCTCCGGGTTCTCGTCGTGTGGGGAATCTGGTCTCATCCGGTATCGGGCCTCACACAACAGACGAGCCCCGTATCCGGACGTGAACCACGGGGCTCTGGGAAGCAGCTAAGCCACGGGCACCGCTGTCGGATACCGGTAGAAAAATCGGCGACGCGCTTGCGTCACGATCGTCGACCAAGCTGCGCTTCGAGCACGGGTCGAGTGTAGCCACTATCGGTCGCGCCAACGCAAAAACTGTCGGCGAACGGCGGTAAGTTTGGACCGATATGACCATTCGCATTACCGATGCCCGGCCAGCCCCGGAGGCAGAGCAGCTCCTCGACGGCCTCAACCCGCAGCAGCGTCAGGCCGTGCTGCACGAGGGCTCGCCGCTTCTGATCGTCGCCGGTGCCGGCTCGGGCAAGACGGCGGTGCTGACCCGCCGCATCGCTTACCTGATGGCCGCGCGCGACGTCGGCGTCGGGCAGATATTGGCCATCACGTTCACCAACAAGGCCGCCGCCGAGATGCGCGAGCGGGCGGTGCAGCTCGTCGGCCCGCGCGCCCGTTCCATGTGGGTGTCGACATTCCACTCAATGTGCGTGCGGATCTTGCGCAACCATGCCTCGCTCATTCCGGGCTTGAACTCGAACTTCTCGATCTATGACGCCGACGATTCCCGACGTCTGCTGCAGATGGTCGGCAGGGACATGGGGCTCGACATCAAGCGGTACTCGCCGCGATTGCTGGGCAACCGCATTTCCAACCTGAAGAACGAGCTGATCGACCCCGAAAAGGCCGCGGCCAGCGTCTCGGACGGCACCGACGACCTCGCCCGCACGGTTGCCGCCGTCTACGCCGAATACCAGCGTCGGCTGCGGGCGGCCAACGCGCTCGACTTCGACGACCTCATTTCGGAAACCGTCGGAATATTGCAGACCTTCCCGCAGATCGCCCAGCACTACCGGCGGCGATTTCGGCACATCCTGGTCGACGAATACCAGGACACCAACCACGCCCAGTACGTGTTGGTGCGGGAATTGGTCGGTCGCGACGTCGAAGATGACGTCCCGCCGGGGGAGTTATGCGTGGTCGGTGACGCCGACCAGTCGATCTACGCGTTCCGCGGCGCCACCATCCGCAACATCGAAGACTTCGAGCGCGACTACCCGGACGCCACGACGATTTTGCTGGAACAGAACTACCGCTCCACGCAAAACATTCTGTCGGCGGCCAATTCGGTGATCGCCCGCAACTCCGGGCGTCGCGACAAGCGACTGTGGACCGACGCGGGCAATGGTGAGTTGATCGTCGGCTACGTCGCCGACAACGAGCACGACGAGGCCAGGTTCGTCGCCGAAGAAATCGACGCACTCGTCGAGCGCGGCGAAATCACGTACAACGATGTGGCCGTCTTCTACCGGACCAACAACTCGTCGCGGTCGCTGGAGGAGGTCTTCATCCGCGCCCGCATTCCGTACAAAGTCGTTGGGGGAGTGCGGTTTTACGAGCGTAGGGAAATCCGCGACATCGTCGCCTACTTGCGGGTGCTGGACAACCCGGGCGATGCGGTCAGCCTGCGACGCATACTCAACACGCCGCGGCGCGGCATCGGTGATCGCGCCGAGGCCTGTGTGACGGTGTACGCCGAGAACACCGGCGCCAGTTTCGCCGATGCCCTGCAGGCCGCAGCGGAAGGCAAAATCCCGATGCTCAATGCCCGTGCGGAGAAGGCGATTGCGGGTTTCGTCGAGTTGCTTGACGAGTTGCGCGGCCGGCTCGACGGCGACCTTGGTGAGCTGGTGGAGGCGGTGCTGAATCGGACTGGTTACCGTGCCGAACTGGAATCTTCCACAGACCCCCAGGATCTGGCTCGGCTAGACAACCTCAACGAACTCGTCAGCGTCGCACACGAATTCAGCACGGATCGGTCCAACGCTGCAGCGCTCGACGAGTCCTTGCACACCCCCGAGGACGAAGACGTGCCCGACACCAGTGAGCTGGCGGAGTTCCTCGAACGGGTGTCGCTGGTTGCCGACGCTGACGAGATTCCCGAGCATAGTGCGGGCGTGGTGACGCTGATGACGTTGCACACCGCGAAGGGGCTCGAGTTCCCGGTAGTGTTTGTGACCGGTTGGGAGGACGGGATGTTCCCGCACATGCGGGCCCTGGATGATCCCGCCGAACTCTCCGAGGAACGGCGGCTGGCCTACGTCGGCATAACCCGGGCCCGGCAGCGGCTCTACGTCAGCCGCGCCAAGGTCCGGTCGTCGTGGGGACAGCCGATGCTCAACCCAGAATCGCGGTTCCTCCGCGAAATCCCGCAAGAGCTCATCGATTGGCGGCGCACCGATCCCACGCTGTCCTTCAGTGCACCGGTGAGCGGCGCCGGCCGCTTCGGCCCCCCACGCCCGTCGCCGGCTCGCTCAACCGCTGCCAAGCGCCCACCGCTAGTGCTTCAGCCCGGCGATAGGGTCTCCCACGACAAGTACGGGCTGGGTCGGGTGGAGGAAGTGTCCGGGGCCGGCGAATCGGCCATGTCATTGATCGACTTCGGCAGCTCGGGCCGCGTCAAGCTGATGCACAACCACGCCCCGCTCACCAAGATCTGACCGGGACGTCTTAGTCGACGAGCCAGCGCTTTGTTTGCGGGTGCATTGCCAGCACCACGCTGGCGATCGGCAATATCGGAAGCGCCTGCACGATCCAGGCGACGCGCGCGCCCGCGATAAAGATGCCGCCATATGTGAGCAACGCGACCACGGCCCCGGCGACGATGAGGTAGCGGCCGAGGCCCCGCCGCTGCAACAGCAGAATCACCCCCGCGACAGTTGCCAGGGCAAAGACCAAAGCCAAGAATCCCACCGCGACGCAAAACAGCCGGTCGCTTCTCCACCAGCCTGCGATCAGATCGGTTGCCACCACCGCGGTGGCCCAGCCGCTGACGAAGCTGACGGCAGACGTGGCGACGGCAGTCGCGCCGCTCTGTTCCCCGGAGCCAGCTCCAATCGCGCCATAGCTGCCGCGCTGAACGGCGCGAGCCGCGCCCTCCCACGCAGCCGGCCGTCGGGGAAGTTGGGTGGTCTCAAGCTGGTGTGTGACCGGGGGCAACGGTGTCGTCGGGGCGCGCCGGATGATGCGCGTCCGGGGTTCGTCTTCCTGCGATGACGCCTCAGAGGCGGCTGCGGCGTCGTCATCGGCTGATGCAGTCGTCTCACAGCCTTTCTGCCGTCGGTCGCTTGGGTCGCTATCCAGGTTATCCAGAAGTGTGATGACCCAACCCAGCAATGCAGTTCGCGTGACGGGACGTTGCGCGACAGATCGCGGGTAAGCCGGAAGTGTGTTCGGTCGCTGGGTTAACCGGCGTAGTTGCCGACGCTAAGACCCCGCTGGGCCAACCATGGCACTGGGTCGACTCGCGTGGTGCCGCCTAGCAGCACCTCGAAATGCAGGTGCGGCCCGGTGGAATCGCCGCGGTTGCCCATGGTGGCAATCTGATCGCCCGCCATCACGTGCTGGCCGACGCTGACCAGTGTGGTGTTGACGTGGCCGTAGAGCGTGACCGTTCCGTCGGCGTGGCGCAGCTTGACCCACATTCCGTAGCCGGCGGTGGGGCCGGCGTCGATGACCACACCGTCGGACACCGCCAGTATCGGGGTGCCGATGGCGTTGGCCAGGTCGATCCCAGCGTGCAGCACGCCCCAGCGGTATCCGAAGCCCGAAGTGAAAATGCCCTTGGTCGGCATGACAAACAGGGGCTGGTGCAGTCGGGCCTCGCGTTGGGCCCGTTCCTGAGCGAACGCCACCCCTTTGGCGAGTTCCTCGTTGTGCACGGTGACATTGGCGGCCGGTCGCACCGTGATCATCTGCATGCCGCGCGCCGAGTTGCTGATCGCGCCACCGTTCATCGGTGACGCGTCAGCCGCCAGCACTGTCTCGGTCTTCGCGCTGTTGTGGGGGTGGGTCGCGGAGTGCGCCGCGGCCGCCGCCGCACCCGCCGCCATCGCGGTGATCAGCACCCGCCCGCGTACAGCACCGTTCGCCGGCTTGCGGTGCTGGCCGCGTCGCCATGGAATCGCGGTGGTGTCCGCATCGTCATCTAGCAAGTCGATGTACGGCTCGTCGTCGGCGCAACGCTCGAGGCGGGGATCTGGCTCGAACTCGCTTGGGGCGGCCAACCACAGCGGCATCAGGTTGTCGGTGTCGTGCAGGTCGTCGAGCTCAGGCGCCCGCAACACGTGCACTTCCTTGTCGAACGCGCAGTTGTCGCTGAAGTCCAGGTCATCGAGGCTGCCGAACTCGTTGAACGGGATGATGTCAGTTATCTCGTTACGGTCGAGGTCTGACAAGCGGTGGGTGGATCGGCGAGAGGCTCCTGATGCAGGAGACCGGGCAAGACGATGCTGGGTCAACCTGGAAAGTCCTCGGGTCGTAACCATAACGTTATCTGGACCCTGAGACGTTAACCACTTTCGACGGACAGTGGCAACCCATGCCGATAATCCGCCCGGGGATTGTGACCTGAATCACTTAACCCGCGCGGTGACCTCCGCCACATCGTCGGATGCGGCGTCAGAGCTGTGCGGCCGTGTCGATACAGTTCCCCGCAGGCGTGGTTCTAAACCGCGGCCCGCCGAGATGTAGGCCGACACATAGACAGTGAGCCCATGGATCTTTTCGAGTATCAGGCGAAGGAGTTGTTCGCGAAGCACGACGTGCCCACCCCCCCGGGGCGGGTGACCGACAGTGCCGACGGCGCAAAGGCGATCGCCGAGGAAATCGGTCGGCCGGTCATGGTTAAAGCGCAGGTCAAAACCGGCGGACGTGGCAAGGCCGGCGGTGTGAAATACGCGGCCACCCCAGAGGACGCCTACACGCACGCCAGCAACATCCTGGGCCTGGATATCAAGGGCCACATCGTGAAGAAACTGCTGGTATCCGAGGCGAGCGACATCGCCGAGGAGTACTACATCTCCTTCCTGCTCGACCGCGCCAACCGCACCTACCTGGCCATGTGCTCGGTGGAGGGGGGCATGGAGATCGAAGAGGTCGCCGCCACCAAACCGGAGCGGCTGGCCAAGGTTCCGGTCAGCGCCGTCACGGGCGTCGACCAGGCGTTCGCGCGGTCCATCGCCGAGCAAGGCCATCTGCCGAGCGAGGTGCTCGACGCCGCCGCCGTCACCATCCACAAGCTCTGGGAGCTGTTCGTCGCCGAGGACGCCACACTGGTTGAGGTCAACCCGATGGTGCGCACTCCTGACGACCAGATCCTGGCCCTGGACGCCAAGATCACTCTCGACGCCAACGCCGCCTTCCGCCAGCCCGGCCACGTCGAGTTCGAGGACCGCGACGCCACCAATCCGCTCGAGCTCAAAGCCAAGGAGCACGACCTCAACTACGTCAAGCTCGACGGACAGGTCGGCATCATCGGCAACGGCGCCGGGCTGGTGATGTCGACCCTCGACGTGGTGGCCTACGCCGGGGAGAAGCACGGCGGGGTGAAACCCGCCAACTTTCTCGACATCGGCGGCGGCGCCTCGGCAGAGGTGATGGCCGCGGGGCTGGACGTGGTGCTGGGCGACCAGCAGGTCAAGAGCGTGTTTGTCAACGTATTCGGCGGCATCACGGCCTGCGACGCGGTAGCCAATGGCATCGTATCGGCGCTGCGGATGCTCGGCGACACCGCCACCAAGCCGCTGGTGGTGCGGCTCGACGGCAACAACGTCGAGGAGGGCCGCCGCATCCTGGCCGAAGCCAACCACCCCCTCGTCACGCTGGTACCCACTATGGACGAGGCCGCCGACAAGGCCGCCGAGCTGGCGAGCGCCTGACGTGGCGATCGCAAGCGCGCCGAAGCCGGGCGCAGCGGGTCGCCACTAGAGGAAGGACAACGGGGAATGGCAATCTTTTTGACCAAGGACAACAAGGTCATCGTCCAGGGAATCACCGGCAGCGAGGCCACCATCCACACCGCCCGGATGCTGAAGGCGGGAACCCAGATCGTAGGCGGCGTCAACGCGCGCAAGGCGGGCACCACCGTCGCCCATGAGGACAAGGGCGGCAGGCTGATCGAGCTGCCGGTGTTCGGCAGCGTCGCCGAGGCGATGAAAGAGACCGGCGCCGACGTGTCGATCATCTTCGTGCCGCCGAAGTTTGCCAAGGACGCGATCATCGAGGCGATCGACTCCGAAATCCCACTGCTGGTCGTCATCACCGAGGGAATCCCGGTGCAGGACACGGCCTACGCGTGGGCCTACAACCTGGAACATGGCAACAAGACTCGCATCATCGGCCCGAACTGTCCCGGCATCATCAGCCCCGGCCAGTCGCTCGTCGGTATCACGCCGGCCAACATCACCGGTCCCGGTCCGATCGGTCTGGTGTCCAAGTCGGGCACTTTGACCTATCAGATGATGTACGAGTTGCGCGATTTGGGCTTTTCCACCTCGATCGGCATCGGCGGTGACCCGGTGATCGGTACCACCCACATCGACGCCATTGAAGCGTTCGAGAAGGATCCGGAAACCAAGATCATCGTGATGATCGGGGAGATCGGCGGCGACGCGGAGGAGCGGGCAGCCGACTACATCAAGGCCAATGTCTCCAAGCCGGTCATTGGCTATGTCGCCGGGTTCACCGCCCCTGAAGGCAAGACCATGGGCCATGCCGGGGCAATCGTTTCCGGGTCGTCGGGCACCGCCGCGGCCAAGAAGGAAGCTCTCGAGGCCGCCGGCGTGCAGGTAGGCAAGACCCCGTCGGAGACCGCCGCGCTGGCCCGGAAAATCCTGCAGACCCTGTGAACATCGATCCGCGCCGGCGACGATGCAGAGCGGAGCGATGAGGAGGAGCGGCGCCATCAATCCACGCCGGCGACGATGCAGAGCGGAGCGATGAGGAGGAGCGGCGCCATCAATCCGCGCCGGCGACGATGCAGAGCGGAGCGATGAGGAGGAGCGGCGCCATCAATCCACGCACGCCGGTCGTCGTCGGTGTCGGGCAGGCAGCGGAGCGAATTGATGACCCGTACTACCGCGCGATGTCGGCCGTGGAGCTGGCCAGCGCCGCAGCCCGGGCCGCACTGGAGGACTGCGGCGCAGACTTCGCGAAGGTAGCCGCGGCAATCGACACGGTGGCCGGTGTCCGGCAATTCGAGATCTCCGGGCCGGCTCAGCCGGTCTTGGGCAAGTCGAACAACTATCCGCGGTCGGTGGCTCAGCGCATCGACGCCGACCCCGGCCGCGCCATCTTGGAGATCGTCGGTGGCCAAGGCCCGCAACACCTGATCAACGAACTGGCCGCGGAGATCGCCAAGGGGCGCTCGGAGGTGGTGCTGATTTTCGGCTCCGACGCCACCTCGACCACCCGCTACTTCGCTGGAACTGAGAACCGGCCGGACTTCTCCGAGACGGTCGAGGGCTCGCTTGAAGACCGCGGCTACGGTCTGGAAGGGCTCATCAGTCGCTACACCGTGATCCACGGCCTGGTGGACGCCCCAACCCAATACGCACTCCTGGAAAACGCTCGACGGGCCGGCACCGGTTTGAGCCCGGGCGACTACCTGCGTTCGATGGGCGAGCTGTTCGCGCCGTTCACCAAGGTGGCCGCCGCCAACCCGTTCGCGGCCGCGCCTGTCGAACGCAGCGTCGAGGAGCTGATCACGGTCACCGAAAGCAACCGGATGATCTCCGACCCCTATCCCCGGCTGCTCGTCGCCCGCGATCAAGTGAACCAGGGGGCAGCCGCGCTGCTGATGTCGGTGGGAGCCGCGCAGCGGCTGGGCGTGCCGGAGGAGAACTGGGTGTACCTGCACGGCCATGCCGACCTGGCCGAGCAGAGTCTTTTGGACCGGCCCGATCTGGGGCATGCCCCCTCAGCGGTGATGGGTGTGCGGGAGGCGCTGCGAGTCGCCGGTCTCGGGATCGATGACGTCGCCACCTTCGACCTTTACAGCTGCTTTCCGGTGCCGGTGTTCAACATCTGCGACGGCACGGGCATCGCACCCGACGACCCGCGCGGGCTGACCTTGACCGGCGGGCTGCCGTTCTTCGGCGGTGCCGGCAACAACTACTCGATGCACGGCGTCGCGGAGACAGTCATCCGAATGCGCAGTGCGCCTGGGCAATTCGGTTTAGTCGGCGCCAACGGCGGCATCATGAGCAAGTACTCCGTAGGCGTCTACTCGACTACGCCGGTCGAGTGGAAGCCCGATCGCAGTGCCGAGCTGCAGACCCAGATCGCCGCGGCGCCCGCCGTGGCGGTTACCGAGCATGCCGACGGCCCAGGCACCATCGAGACCTACACCATCCGCCGCGACAACGGACGCCTGACCGGGATCATCATCGGCCGGCTCGACGCCGACAACAGCCGGTTCCTTGCGACCACCGAGGACGACGACCTGATCGCCTTGCTCACCACAGATCCGCTCGGGCAAACGGTGTCGGTGCGCTCGTTCGACTACGGCAATCGCTGCCGTCTCTAGGCTGACTGGACGCAAACGCCCCTTGTTACCAGGCGTTTTAGAGCCGTTTGCGTCTGCTCACACGCAAGCGGCGAGCTTGCCCGCCAGCCGCTCGACGTAGGCAGCGATCGCGTCCTCGGAGCGGTCGGGCAACCCGAAAAGCACCTCGGTCACGCCTAATTTGGCCCAGTGCGCCAGCTTCTCCGGCACCGGCTTCAAATCGAGGGCCACAATCTGCGGAGCCCCCTCGCGGCCGGCGCCGGCCCAAATGTCTTGCAACAGCTTCACCGGTTCGTCGATGTCGAAGTCGCGGGGAGTGGTGATCCAGCCATCGGCGCTGCGGGCAATCCACTTGAAGTTCTTCTCGGTGCCGGCGGCCCCCACCAATACCGGGATGTGCTGTTGCACGGGTTTCGGCCAGGCCCAGCTAGGTCCGAAGTTGACGAATTCGCCGTCGTAGGCGGGTTCTTCCTGAGTCCACAGCGCGCGCATCGCCTCGATGTATTCCCGCAGCATCGTGCGCCGCCGCCCGGGTGGCACGCCGTGGTCGGCGAGTTCGTCGGTGTTCCAGCCGAATCCGACACCGAGGTTCACCCGGCCGCCCGACAGATGGTCAAGGGTCGCAATGGACTTCGCGAGCGTGATCGGGTCGTGCTCGACAGGCAACGCCACCGCGGTGGCCAAGCGCACCTGGGAGGTGACCGCGCAGGCCGTGCCAAGGCTCACCCATGGGTCGAGGGTGCGCATGTAGCGGTCATCGGGAAGCGACGCGTCGCCCGTCGTCGGGTGCGCGGCCTGCCGCTTGACCGGGATATGGGTGTGCTCAGGCACGTAGAACGTGTGAAAGCCGTGATTCTCGGCAAGCCGGGCGGCCGCCGCCGGGGTGATGCCACGGTCGCTGGTGAAAAGCACAAGCCCGTAATCCATGCCGAGAATTAGAACGTGTTTCACCTTCAGCGAGCAAGCGCGCAGTGATTCGCCGGGTCGGCCGCCCGCCACGGTGACACGCCGATCGCCGCGACACCCCCGCTGCAACGTGCGCTAGCGTGGATGGTCGAATCGCGTCGCAACGCCTGCGCTGGCAAGTCACGGCGTTCATGGAGCGGTCCACGCAGCGCCGCGGGAAGCGGCGCCTGGGGAATAGAGCGTCGCAACACCGTGGCGCCCCAACGGCACTGGAAGCACAGGAGAAGCAATGACCTACTCGCCCGGTAGCCCCGGATATCAACCCGCGCAGTCCCCCGGCTCCTACGGAGGCTCCACACCGTCATTCGCCAAATCCGATGACAGCGCCAGCAAGCTCCCCCTCTACTTGACCATCGCGGTAGTGGCACTTGGTTTAGCGGCCTACCTGGCGAGTTTCGGTCCCATGCTGACAATCAGTGCCGATGTGGGACCCGCCGGGGACGAAATTTCCAGCGGCGGTGGAAGCCTCGGTGTCGCCGCGGCCTTGCTGGCCGGGCTGCTGGCAGCCGTGAGTTTGCTGCCCAAAGCCAAGAACTACCGCGCGATAGTCGCAGCGATAGCGGTGCTAGCCGCGTTGGTGGTGATCCAAGAGACGCTGAGCAAGCCCAGCGGCTTTTCCATCCGCTGGGCGCTGTGGTTTGTGCTCGCGTGCACTGTGTTGCAGGCGATCGCCGCCGTGGTAGCACTGTTGTTGGACGCGGGCGTCGTCACCGCGCCAGCACCCCGGCCCAAATACGACCAGTACGCACAGTACGGGCAGTACGGCGCGCAGCCCGGCGGATATTACGGGCAGCCCGGCGGACAGCAACACAGCCCGTTCCAGCATCACGGTCCGCAGCCTTCCGGCTACGGGTCGCAGTTCGGCGGTTACTCTGGGCCGTCCACCGGTGGTTTCGGTGCCGTCGGTCACCAGCAGGGTTCGCAACAAGGCTCGCAGTCGGGCGCGCAGACCGGTCCGCAGCAGCAGTCTTCGCAGCAGGGTCCGCCGACCCCGCCGACCGGCTTTCCCAGCTATGGCCCGCCGCCGTCCGGCTCGGGTCAGGGCTCTCAGGGGACCGGTCAGGGGAACTCCGGAAATCACGGGGGCTCCGGGCAGGGCCAGCAGCAGCACGGCCAGGGCCAGCAGCCGCAGTCACCATCCTCCCCGTCAGGACCACCGCCGTCCTAACCAGGCGCTTCCGCGCCTAGCCAGCCACGCGCGCAAAGACTGACGCAGGTGCAGGACAGTCGAGCAGCGGGCGCACACCAGGCACGTGACCTGCTTCGGGTCGCATTCGGACCTGCTCTGGTGGCACTGGTCGTCATTGCCGCGGTCACACTGCTGCAGTTGCTGATCGCCAACAGTGACATGACGGGCGCGCTGGGCGCCATCGCCAGCATGTGGCTCGGTGTCCATGGTGTGCCGATCTCCATCGGTGGTCGCCAGCTGGGCGTTATGCCGCTGCTTCCGGTGCTGCTGATGGTGTGGGGGACCGCGCGGACCACCGCGCTCTCCACACCGCCGACGGCGTCCTGGTTCGTCATCCGCTGGATCGTGGCGTCGGCGCTGGGGGGACCGTTGCTTTTTGCGGCCGTTTCCTTGGCCATCATCCACGACGCAGGGTCGGTGCTCACCGAGCTGCAAACGCCCAACGCATTGCGCGCGTTCGCCGGTGTGATTGCGGTGCACGCCATCGGCGCGGCAATCGGGGTGGGATCACGGGTCGGCCCTCGGGTGCTGGCGGCCTCACCGCTGCCGGAGTGGCTGGGTGGTTCACTACGTGCCGCAGCGGCGGGCGTATTGGCACTCTTCGGGCTGTCCGGTCTGGTGACGGCGGCATCGCTGGTTGTGCACTGGGCCACGATGCATGAGCTCTACGCGATCACCGGTTCGGTATTCGGCCAATTGAGTCTGACGGTGCTGTCGGTGCTGTATGCGCCCAACGTCATCGTCGGTGCGGCCGCGGTCGGGGTCGGGTCCAGCTCGCACGTGGGATTTGCATCGTTCAGTTCATTCACCGTCTTCGGCGGCGACATCCCCGCATTGCCGGTCCTGGCC
>NZ_CAXUCH010000085.1:0-3871 GCF_964249325.1 uncultured Mycobacterium sp.
CTTTGGGGCTGGGCATGTTGTTGACCTCGATGTCGATCCGGGTTTGCCCCAGCCCTGCCCCGTCGCCGCGTACCGCAGCCCGCAGCCGGTCGTCCACCAGCAGCTTGAACTTTTCGCTCGGGTCCCCGTTGCCGGCAAGGCCTTCGCAGATGATGTGTTTGCCGTCGACATCGAGTCCAAGCACCGCGAGTTCCCGCATGTCGACCTCCTCGCAGGCTCTTTGCCTACCAACGCGACGGGCCTGTCAGGTGCGCACTCTAATGCAGCTAGCGGCCAGAACCGCGCTGACACGCGGGCTGGCGGAGGACCGTTTAGAGCCGTTCGACCACCCAGTCGATGCACTCGGTGAGCGCGCTGACGTCATCGGGGTCGACCGCGGGGAACATGCCGACCCGCAGTTGGTTGCGGCCGAGTTTGCGGTATGGCTCGGTGTCGACGATGCCGTTGGCCCGCAGCACCTTGGCCACCGCCGCGGCATCGACGTCGTCGCTGAAGTCGATGGTGCCAACGACCTGGGACCGCAGCCGGGGCTCGGCGACGAACGGCGTGGCGTAGGGCCGCTCTTGCGCCCACGAGTACAGCCGCTGCGAGGAGTCCGCAGTGCGCTTGACCGCCCATTCCAGCCCGCCGTTGCCGATCAGCCAGTCGATTTGCTCTGCCAGCAGCACGAGCGTGCCGATCGCCGGGGTGTTGTAAGTCTGGTTCTTGACGCTGTTGTCCACCGCGATCGGCAGCGACAGGAAGTCGGGCACCCAGCGCCCAGACGCGGCGATGGCTTCGATGCGCGCGAGCGCCGCCGGGCTCAGCAGCGCTATCCACAAGCCGCCGTCGCTGGCGAAACTCTTCTGCGGCGCGAAGTAGTAGGCGTCGGCCTCGGTGATGTCGACCGGCAGGCCACCGGCACCCGACGTGGCGTCGATGACGACCAGGGTGTCGCCCGAGCCGGCCGGGCGTTGCACCGGCACCGCCACCCCGGTCGACGTTTCGTTGTGTGCCCACGCGATGACGTCGACCGACGGATCGCTCTGCGGTTCCGGCGCGCTGCCGGGCTCGGCCTTGATGACGATCGGGTCGCCGATGAACGGGTTCTTCGCGACCGCCGAGGTGAACTTGGAGCTGAACTCGCCATAGCTCAGGTGCAGCGACCGCTTGTCGATCAGGCAGAACGCCGCGGCGTCCCAGAATGCCGTCGCGCCGCCGTTGCCCAGAATCACCTCATAACCGTCGGGGAGCGAGAAATAGTCGCGCAACCCGCTGCGGACCCGGCCGACCAGGTCTTTCACCGGGGCCTGCCGGTGCGACGTGCCGAACAGCCCGGCCGCGCTACCGCTCAGCGCCTGTAGTTGTTCGGGGCGGACCTTCGACGGTCCACAACCGAAGCGGCCGTCGCGGGGTTTGATGCCGTCAGGAATCGTCAACTGGTCAGCCATGGCCACCAGCCTAGTGAGCGGCCGGTGGGGCTGGCTGACCGCGGCGGCAGGACCGCGGGAAGTGACCTGGGTCACAGAAAAGTCGTTCAGTTGGGTTGTGCCACAGTGCCGTACCCGGGTCTAGCAAGTTTCCGGTACCTGCGGTACTGTGTACACGAAGCGTCCAAATGTAAACCTCGCTAGGAGGCTAGCCCATGGCTCGGACGAAGATGGTGCAGCGGTGGCGTCGCAACATGGAGGTGCGCGACGACGCCGACTACGTCGACAAGCTAACCACACTGTCCGAGGGGTCGGTGCGGCGCAATTTCAACCCGTACACCGACATCGACTGGGACGCACCCGAATTCGCGGTCACCGACAACGACCCGCGGTGGGTCCTGCCGGCCACCGACCCGCTGGGCCGCCACCCGTGGTATCAGGCGCAGCCGCTGGAGCGCAAGATCAAGATCGGTATGTGGCGGCAGGCCAACGTCGCCAAAGTGGGCCTGCACTTTGAATCGATCCTGATCCGCGGCCTGATGGAGTACGCGTTCTGGGTGCCCAACGGCTCCCCGGAGTACCGCTACTGCCTGCACGAGGCGGTCGAAGAGTGCAACCACACGATGATGTTCCAGGAGATGGTGAACCGCATCGGCACCGACGTGCCCGGCATGCCGCGGCTGCTGAAGTGGGTCCAGCCGTTGATTCCGTTGGTCGCCGGCCCGCTGCCGATCCCGTTCTGGTTCGGCATCCTCGCCGGCGAGGAGCCCATCGACCACGCGCAGAAAAATATCCTGCGTGAGGGCAAGGAGCTGCATCCGATCATGGAGCGGGTGATGGCCATACACGTGGCCGAGGAAGCGCGCCACATCTCCTTCGCTCACGAATACCTGCGCAAGCGGGTTCCGCACCTGCCGCGGCGCAAGCGGTTCTGGCTCTCGCTGTATGTTCCGCTGACGATGCGCGTCCTGTGCTCGGCGATCGTGGTGCCACCGAGGGCCTTTTGGCGTGAGTTCGACATTCCCCGTGAGGTGCGCAAGGAAGTGTTCTTCCGTTCGCCGGAGTCGCAGAAGATGATTCGCGACATGTTCGGCGACGTGCGGATGCTCTGCTACGACACCGGTCTGATGAACCCGGTCGCCAAGCTGATGTGGCGGACCTGCAAGATCAACGGCAAGCCGTCGCGCTACCGCAGCGAGCCGCAGCGCCAGCATCTGGTCGCGGTTCCGGCCGCATAGCCCTGCTTCATGCCGCACGTCATCACCCAGTCGTGCTGTAGCGACGGGTCCTGCGTTTACGCCTGTCCGGTCAACTGCATCCATCCCACACCGGACGAGCCGGGGTTCGCCACCTCCGAGATGCTCTATATCGACCCGGTCGCCTGTGTCGACTGCGGGGCCTGTGTGAGCGCCTGCCCGGTGGGAGCGATTGCGTCCGATAACCGGCTGACCGTCGAGCAGCAGCCGTTCGTCGAAATCAACGCCTCCTATTATCCGGAGCGCCCGGCCGATGAGAAGCTGCCACCGGCCTCGAAGCTGGCGCCGGTGCTCCCGGCGCCGCAGGTACGCCGCGGCCCGTTGACCGTGGCCATCGTCGGGTCGGGGCCGGCGGCGATGTACGCGGCCGATGAACTGCTCACCCAACACGGTGTGCGGGTCAACGTCTTCGAAAAGCTGCCGGTGCCTTACGGGTTGGTGCGCGCAGGGGTGGCACCCGACCACCAGACCACCAAACAGGTCACCACGCTGTTCGACCGGATCGCAAGGCGTCGCGGCTTTCGGTTCTATCTCAACATCGAGGTCGGCAGGCACCTGAGCCACGCCGACCTGCTCGCTCACCACCATGCCGTGATCTATGCCAGCGGCGCGCCCAACGACCGTCGGCTCGACGTCGACGGCATGGGCCAACGCGGTACCGCAACCGCCACCGAGGTGGTGGCGTGGTACAACGGTCACCCCGAATTTGCTGATCTGGCAATCGATCTCAGTCATGAGCGCGTGGTGATCATCGGCAACGGCAACGTCGCTTTGGATGTGGCCCGCGTGCTCACCGCCGACCCGGACGAGCTGGCGCGCACCGACATCTCGGACCGAGCGCTGAAAGCGCTGCGCTGCTCGCGGGTGCAGGAGGTGGTCATCGCTGCCCGACGCGGGCCGGCGCATTCGGTGGTCACGCTGCCCGAGCTGATCGGGTTGACGACGACAGCCGACGTCGTGCTGAGCGCCGCGGACCACGAGCTGGTGCGCCGCGACCTGGCGACCATCTCCGACGCCTTGACCCGGCAGAAACTGGAGATCTTGAGCAAACTCGGTGACGGCTCGTCCGTCCCGTCGGGACGGCGTATCCGACTGGCATACCAAGTCACACCCAAGCGGGTTCTCGGCCAACAGCGCGCCAGCGGGGTGGAGTTCTGCGTGACCGGTACCGACGAGATCCGCCAACTCGACGCGGGACTGGTGTTG
>NZ_CAXUCH010000085.1:3881-7948 GCF_964249325.1 uncultured Mycobacterium sp.
CAATCGGCTATCGCGGCAAGCCGATTCGCGATCTGCCGTTCGACGACGACGCCGGTGTCGTGCCGAACGACAAGGGCCGGGTCATCGATCCGGATAGGCGCCGGCCGGTGGCCGGCGCCTATGTCGCGGGCTGGATCAAGCGCGGGCCGACCGGGTTTATCGGCACCAACAAGTCATGCGCGTTGCAGACCGTGCAACAACTGGTCGACGACTTCAACGCCGGCTTGCTCGGCGAGCCGATCAGCAGACCATCGGCGTTGGACAAACTCGTTCGGGCACGACAGCCGGACGTCGTCGACGCCGCCGGGTGGCAGGCGATCAACGCGGCCGAGGTGACCCGGGGGAGCGCCGACGGGCGTCCCCGCAACAAGTTCACCTCGATCACCGACATGCTGGCAGCCGCGGTAAGTGCGCCACCGCGACCGCTGCGCCAGCGGCTGGCCACCCGGCTGCGCCAATTGGCTTAGGCCGATTGGCTTAGCCCGAGCCGCCCATCGCGGCGGCGATCTCCTCGATGCTGACCTCGCGGACGGGTTGCCCGAGTGACCAGTGGTGCCCGAATGGGTCGGCGACCACGCCGTAGCGGTCACCCCAGAACTGATCCTCCAACGGCGCCACCACGGTGGCGCCGGCGTCGAGCGCCTGTTGGAACTTGGCGTCCACGTCGGTGACGGTCAAGTGGATGGTGACCGGGGTTCCGCCTAACGACTTGGGCGTCATCGACTTACCACCAGAGACCTCCGGGAAGTCGTCGTTGAGCATGACCAAGAAGCCGTTGATGCGCAGCGCGGCGTGGATCAGTTTGCCGTCGGGGCGGGGCACCCGGCCCAGCTCCACGGCGTCAAAAGCCTTGGCGTAGAAGTCGATCACCGCGGCGGCGTCGTCGACCACGAGGTGTGGCGACAGTGCGGGTTCGACGGTGATCGCCATGATGGCCTCCCTGAGGTTGGTTTCTCGCGGCCCGGACGGGCTCACGAGTACTGACCGGGCCTGCGACGCAAACTCATCGCGGCGCAAGCGCCGTCACCCCTTATGGATCAGGTCCCAGCCTTCGACAGATTCCGGGCTGCGCGGGCTGGGTCCAACGTAGATGGCCGACGGCCGTACCAGCTTGCCCAGTTTCTTCTGCTCGAGAATGTGGGCGCACCAGCCGGCGGTTCGGCCGCAGGTGAACATCGCCGGCATCATCTTGGCGGGCACCCGGGCGAAGTCGAGGATCACCGCGGCCCAGAACTCCACGTTGGTTTCGATCGCGCGGTCCGGGCGGCGCTCCCGCAGCTCGGCCAATGCCGCCTGCTCAACAGCCAATGCCACTTCATAGCGCGGGGCGCCCAGGCGCTTGGCCGTCGCCCGCAGTACTCGCGCCCGGGGGTCCTCTGCGCGATAGACCCGGTGCCCGAATCCCATCAGCTTCTCGCCACGATCGAGGATTCCCTTGACCAGACCGCGCGCGTCGTCGGTGCGCTCCACTTCTTCGAGCATGGGCAGCACTCTGGCCGGCGCACCACCGTGCAGCGGGCCGCTCATCGCGCCGATCGCTCCCGAGAGCGCGGCCGCCACGTCGGCACCGGTCGATGCGATCACCCGGGCGGTGAACGTCGAGGCGTTCATGCCGTGCTCGGCGGCCGATACCCAATATGCGTCGACGGCCTCGATGTGGCGAGGGTCGGGCTCGCCCTGCCAACGAGTCATGAAACGCGCTGTGATCGTTGAGCATTCGTCGATGACCCGCTGCGGGACCGCCGGCTGGTGGATGCCGCGCGCCGACTGGGCGACGTAGGACAGCGCCATGACCGACGCTCGGGCCAACTGATCGCGTGCGGTGGTGTCGTCGATGTCGAGCAACGGCTGGTATCCCCAGATCGGTGCCAGCATGGCCAACCCCGCCTGCACATCGACGCGGACATCCCCGCTGTGGATCGGCAGCGGGAACGGCTCGGCCGGGGGCAGGCCGTGGCCGAATTTGCCGTCCACCAGAAGCGCCCACGCATCGCCGAAGGTGACCTGTCGGCTCACGAGATCTTCGATGTCGACGCCGCGGTAGCGCAGCTCGCCGCCGTCCTTGTCTGGTTCGGCGATCTCGGTGGTGAACGCAACCACGCCGTCGAGGCCGGCGACGAAATTCTCCGGGACCACAGTCATGGCGCCGATTCTCTCATTCCGCCCGGCGACGGCCGCTACCGGTCGGTAATGAACGGCCGGAGTAGCGTGGGCGCGATGGCAGGCCCCGACAGTGAGCACCTGGCGGCGATGCGGGTGGAATACAGCGCAGAAAAAGACAGTAGCCCCGATCTTGATGCGGACTGGCTCGACGAGGGCTGGGTTGCGTTGTTTCACAAGTGGATCGGCGACGCCGAACGCGCTGGAATCGCCGAACCCAACGCCATGGTGTTGGCCACCGTCGACTCGGGAAAGCCGGTCACCCGCTCCGTGCTGTGCAAAGGCGTCGACGAGACCGGGATCACGTTTTTCACCAACTACGACTCAGCGAAGGGCGCCGAGCTCACGGCGACCCCATACGCGTCGGCGACCTTTCCCTGGTATGCGCTGGGTCGCCAGTTCCACATCCGGGGACCGGTAAGCAAGGTCGATCCTGGCGTCACCGAGGACTACTGGTCCAAACGGCCGCGCGGCTCGCAGCTGGGCGCGTGGGCGTCGCAGCAGTCGGCTCCGATCGCCTCGCGTGCGGCGCTGCTCGATCAGCTCGCCGAGGTGACCGCGCGCTTCGCCGCCGTCGAGCACATCCCGGTGCCGCCGAACTGGGGCGGATACCGCATCGCGCCCGAGGTGGTCGAGTTCTGGCAGGGCCGAGAAGATCGGCTGCACAATAGGATTCGCGTCATCGGCGATCGCGTCGAACGTCTGCAGCCTTAAGCAGCGTGAGGCTCTTCGCCGACACCACACCGCTGGGAAGCCCCGACTTTCGCCGACTGTGGCTGGCCGGAATACCCAGCGTCATCGGCGCCAACCTGACGATTTTCGCGGTCCCCGTACAGATCTACGCGCTGACCGCAAACTCGGCGTATGTCGGGCTTGCCGGCGTGTTCGCGCTGGTGCCGCTGATCGTGTTCGGTCTGCTGGGCGGCGCCTGGGCCGACGCCATGGACCGGCGGGTGCTGCTGATCATCGCCTCCTGCGGACTGGCGGGGGCGTCGCTGCTGTTATGGCTGCAGGCTGCCTTGTCGATCGACGACGTGTGGGTGGTGCTGTGCCTGCTGGGCCTGCAGCAGGCGTGCTACGCGGTGAACTCGCCCACCCGCTCGGCGGCGATTCCGCGGATGCTGCCCGGACACCAATTGCCGGCTGCCAACGCGCTGAACATGACGGTGACCGGCTTCGGCTCCATCATCGGCCCGCTGCTGGCCGGCGTGATGTTGAATTGGGTCGACCTGTCCACGCTGTATCTGATCGACACGCTGACCTGCCTTGCCCCGATCTGGGCGACATTTCGGCTGGCCCCGATGCCGCTGACCGAACCCGCCCGGGCCGGCTGGGCACGATGGGGACCGACGGCCGTGCTGGCGGGCTTTCGCTATCTGTCCGGCAATACCGTGGTGTTGATGTCGTTCGTGGTCGACCTGATCGCGATGGTCCTGGGCATGCCGCGGGCGCTGTTCCCTCAACTGGCTCACGAGAACTTCGGCGGACCCATCGAGGGCGGCACCACGATGGCGCTGTTGGCCGGGGCGATGTCGGTCGGAGTTGTCGTCGGTGGCGTGTTCTCGGGCTGGTTCCCACGGGTTCAACGGCAGGGGCTGGCCGTCATCGTCGCGATTGTGGTGTGGGGGACGGCGATGGTCGGCTTCGGGCTGCTCAGCGGAGCGGCACAGGGCCGGGCCGGCCCGCTGCTGTGGGCGGCGCTGGGCTGCATGGCGTTTGGTGGTGTAGCGGAACACGGCATCGGCCGCCTTCCGGCAGACGATCCTGCAGCAAGCCGCCTCCGATGAGCTGCGGGGGCGGCTGCAGGGAGTGTTCATCGTGGTGGTTGCCGGCGGACCCCGTCTCGGTGACGCGGTGCACGGCGCCGCGGCCGGAGTGGTCGGGGCGCCCGCCGCGGCGGCCGGCGG
>NZ_CAXUCH010000085.1:7958-17388 GCF_964249325.1 uncultured Mycobacterium sp.
GGGCACTGGTGATCGTCGGGGTGCTGATCGCCGCGCTGGCCGCGCCAGCGTTTCGCGGCTACCGCATCCAGCGCTTGCCCGGACAGCCGCTGCGGTGTACCAAATCCGCCTGAGCCGCCTTGGGTGGCCCCCCCGCAGGCGCGACGGGAAGATAGCGACTACCTTGAGCTATACGCGCCTGGCAAGGCCAGCGTTGTCACTGCCGTTTAGCGCAAAGGGGTTCTAGTGGCCGCAAGCGACGACATCGCCACTCTCCGTTACCCGGGTGGCGAGTTGGACTTGGACATCGTGCACGCCACGGAAGGAGCCGACGGCATTGCGCTCGGCTCGCTGCTGGCCAAGACGGGGTACACGACATTCGACACCGGTTACGTCAACACCGCATCGACTAAAAGCGCCATCACGTTCATCGACGGTGAAGCCGGAATCCTGCGCTATCGCGGCTACCCGATCGAGCAGCTGGCCGAGAAGTCGACGTTCCTCGAGGTCAGCTACCTATTGATCTACGGGGAGTTGCCGACCACGGAACAACTGGCCGCCTTCACCCGACAGATTCAGCGCCACACCATGCTGCATGAGGACCTCAAGCGGTTCTTCGACGGATTTCCCCGCAACGCACATCCCATGCCGGTGTTGTCCAGCGCGGTCAACGCGTTGAGCGCCTACTACCAGGACTCGCTGGATCCCATGGACAGCGATCAGGTCGAGCTGTCGACGATCCGGCTGCTGGCCAAGCTGCCGACAATCGCGGCCTACGCGTACAAAAAATCGGTCGGCCAGCCGTTCCTCTACCCGGACAACTCCCACACCTTGGTGGAGAACTTCTTGCGGATGACGTTCGGGTTGCCTGCCGAGCCCTACGAGGTCGATCCTGAAGTGGTCCGCGCGCTGGACATGCTGTTCATCTTGCACGCCGACCACGAACAGAACTGCTCGACGTCGACCGTCCGGCTGGTCGGCTCGTCGCAGGCCAACCTGTTCACCTCCATATCGGGTGGGATCAATGCGCTGTGGGGACCGCTGCACGGCGGCGCCAACCAGGCGGTGCTGGAGATGCTGGAAAAGATCCGCCAAGAGGGCGGCGACGTGCACGAGTTCGTCCGCAAGGTGAAGAGCCGCGAGGCCGGCGTCAAGCTGATGGGCTTCGGGCACCGCGTCTACAAGAACTACGACCCGCGCGCCCGCATCGTCAAAGAGCAGGCCGACAAGATCCTGGGCAAGGTCGGCGCCGACGACGATCTGCTGGACATCGCCAAGGCGCTCGAGGAAGCCGCGCTCACCGACGACTACTTCGTCGAACGCAAGCTCTACCCCAACGTCGACTTCTACACCGGCCTGATCTACCGCGCCATCGGGTTCCCCGTCCGGATGTTCACGGTGTTGTTCGCGCTGGGCCGGCTGCCCGGCTGGATCGCGCACTGGCGTGAGATGCACGACGAGGGCGACAGCAAGATCGGCCGGCCGCGCCAGATCTACACCGGATACGGCGATCGCGACTACGTCACGATCGAAGCGCGATAGTCAACCGAGGCAAGCACCGCCATCGCGGCGTTGTGACCACCGATACCTGACACTGCACCACCGCGCCGGGTCGCCGAGCCGCACAAGAAGATTCGCTCGTGACCGGTGGCTACCCCCCATTGGCGCGCGGGTGTATCCAGCGGGTCGTCGTCCTCGGCGAACGGCCAACACAATGCGCCATGAAAGATGTTGCCGCCGCTCATCGCCAGCGCCCGCTCCAGATCCAGCGTGGTTTTCGTCTCGATACACGGCCGGCCGTTGGCGTCGGTCATCAGCACGTCTTGGATCGGTTCGCCCAGAACGGAATTCACCGATGCCAAGACGGCGTCGGTGAGCTGCTCGCGAATCACGCCAGGGTCGGCGTCGCAAAGCAATGCATGCGGCGTGTGCAGGCCGAACACCGTCAGGGTCGCTGCACCGGAATGACGCAACGCGGACGACAAGACACTGGGATCGGTCAGTGAATGACAATAAATCTCGCACGGCAACGGATCAGGTATGTGCCCGCGGACTGCCTGCAAGTAGGCGGTGTCCAGTTGGCTCCACGTCTCGTTGACGTGGAATGTCCCGCCGAATGCCTGCTGGACTGTCACTGTGTCGTCGCGCAGCCGGGGCAGCCGACGCACCACCATGTTCACCTTAACTTGCGAACCATGCGCCAGCGGCGCCCTGGGTTCACCTAACAGGTCGGCCAGCACCACCGGTGTGACACCGGCCAGAATGTATCGGCCCGTGACCAGCCGATCGTCGTCGCCGGTGCGGTAACGCACCTCGCCGTCGGGGTCAATGGCGTAAACGTCTGCGCCAGTGGTGATTTCGGCACCATAATGGGCTGCCGCGGCGGCTAGGGCAGTCGTCACCGCGCCCATGCCGCCCACCGGGACATCCCATTGGCCGGTGCCTCCGCCAAGCAGGTGATACAGAAAGGAAATGTTTTGCCGCAGCGAGGGATCGGTGAGCCGCTCGAAGGTGCCAATCAGCGCGTCGGTTGCGATCACACCTCGGACGAGGTCGTTGCCTACGGCGTCGGCGATAGCGTGCCCGATCGGTTCCCCGGTTATCACCTGCCATGCGTCGCCGGCCTCCGGAGGACTGTGGTCGATGACGTGGCGGCGCATCTGCGCACGGGTACAAAGCGGCTCGAGCAGCGACGGCCACATCCGCTCGGTCACTAGTCGGCAGCGGCGATAGAAGTCGGTGAAGCGCGGCTCGTCGTCAGCGGCGCCGATCGCGGCAAACGTGTTGTGTGCTCCGACGAGCAGCCCGGTGCGCCCGGCAGTGGTCGGGTCGGGGGTATAGGACGCATACCGCCGCCGCGCCAGTCGCACGGGAGCGCCCAGATCATCCACGATGCGCGAAGGCAGGAGGCTGATCAGGTAGGCATACCGCGACAGCCGCGCGTCGACGCCGTCGAAGATTTGCGCCGACACCGCGGCTCCACCGACATGTTCCAGCCGCTCCAGGACCCGCACGCGCAGACCGGCTCGGGCCAGATAAGCAGCAGCGACTAACCCGTTATGCCCCCCGCCCACCACAATCGCGTCGAAATCTCGCGGCGCACCGGCAGTCACTCCGTGCCGATCCGTTAGCTGAGGTAGCCCTCGACTTGATCGGGCGGTCGCACACGCGCCTCGCGCGGGTCACCTCCGGTTTCGCGCAGGGCCCGACGCTGACGCAACAGGTCCCAACACTGGTCGAGTTCGGTCTCAACGCGGCGCAGGCGGGCATGCTCCTCCGACTCGGTGATGTCTTTGTGCACCAGCTGCTCGCGCAGCGTCTTCTCCTCGGCAACCAAGTTCCGGATACGCGCCAGCGTGTCTTGGTCGGTCGGTTTTCTTTCCTCTGCCACCACTCCAGTGTGCCCGAGGTAAGCCCCATGCTGTCGAGTACCGGACTGTGGTCACGTTTTCGCGATACCAGGGCTTGCTGATCGACGGCTGCCTTAGGCTTCGCTTGCGATCAGAACTGGTCTGGACATCGACTTTTAGGGGAGGGCCCATGGCGGGTTCCGGCGAAGCACCCGCAAACACCCAATCGCGCAAAGTCTCCACGTTCTACCGACGCCCGCCCGGCATTGCCTGGCTGGTCGCGCTGGTGGTAATTCCCCTGCTGCTTGGAGCGATCGGCTACGGGCTCGCTGAGCGTTCCCGCCCACAAGCCACCGGTCCGACCGGTAGTGTGCCGACCCTGACCCACAGCAGCACCCCGGGCGCTGCGCGCAAGCCGCCGCCGATACCGCCGATATCGCTGGCTCCGCTCTCAATTAACCGTAAAGGCAACGACATAACGCTCAGCGGTGACTTCCCCGACGACATGGCCAAGAGCGCGCTGCTGGAAGCTGTCAAGAGCTCGCTCGGTCCCGGTGTCAACGTCATCGACAAAATCCGGATCAACCCGAACATCACCGCCCTCGACTTCTCCGACGCCGGAACTGTTTTCAGCGCGGCCGCGTCGATAACCGACTTCAAACTCGACGTCAACGGTGACACCATCACCCTGTCGGGAACCGCTGCAACAACCGACCAGGGAGACGCCATCGAGCAGGCAGCCGAAGACGCCTGGCCCAATCTGAACATCGTCGACAAGATCGAAATCAGGGGGCCAATCGCGCCGACCGGCACACCCGGCCCGCCGCCACCTTCGCCCGGCGGTGCGTGCGCCAACCTGCAGCAAGCCGTCAAAACGGTGCTGCCGACACCGATTACCTTTCCCACCAACAGTTTTAGCCTAACCCCCGATGTCCAGCAGAAACTGACGCAGATCGCGGACGAGCTGAAAGGCTGTTCCGGCGCAAAGGTCACCATCAACGGCTACAGCGACGACATCGGCACCGACGCAGTCAATATCCCGATAAGCACCAACCGGGCGAATTCCGTCGCCGATTTCCTGACCGCCAAAGGCGTTCCGCGTGACCACATCACGGCCAATGGCCTCGGCGCCGCCAATCCGGTCGCAAGCAACGACACGCCGGAGGGGCGCGCCCAGAATCGCCGTGTCGAAATCGTGGTCAGTTAAGGAGAATCCGACATGGTTTTCGTGATCCAGTGGTTGTGGTGTCTGCTTGCTTTCGTGGTGGGGTCGGCGGTTGCCTGGGTGATCACCGTCGTCGCGATCAGGCGCAAGAGCGAACAAGAAGCCATCGCGGACCTGCCCGGCTCACGTGAGATAGGAACACGGTGATGCACGACGCGAACTGGTGGCTGATCGGGCTTGCGTTCGTTTTGGGTTTGCTGCTGACGTTCGCGCCGATGATTCGGCGCGTCACGCGGGAAGTGCCGGTGGGCGGCGCTGCTGCCGAGCCGGCGGGTGTGCCCGCCGGCGGCGATGCCCCCACGACAAGGACCCACACCGGCGGCGAAGAAGCCACGACGCGAATTCCCACGGCCGGCCGTGACGACACGTCAGCCACAAAGAGGCCGCCGCCCAGTCAGGCGGAGACGACGAGAATGCCCGTCGCCGATGAGACGCAGACACAGCGGCGGCAGGGCGAGCAGAACTAGGTCCGGGCTTCACGTCCGCCGAGTGTGCAGGTTGTGGTCGAAAACTTCGGCGAATCGCATCGATAAGCTGCACACTGGGCGCCGAAGCCACAGCTCAGATGGGGGCGGGCAGGCGCAGCATTAGACGTGCGCCGCCCAGTGGGCTGTCCTCCAGCGACGCGGTGCCCCCATGCAGCTGAGCTTGCTGTGCCACCAACGCCAGCCCTAGACCCGAGCCGGAATGCGAGGCGGTGGACCCGCGCGAGAACCGCTCGAAAACCACGTGTCGCTCTTCCTCGGGCACACCGGTGCCGTTGTCGTCGATCGCGATTTCCACGCCGGCCCGAGAGCTGACCGCAGACAGCTGAACCCGGGTGGCGCCGCCGTGTTTGACCGCGTTGGCGATCGCGTTGTCGACTGCCAGCCGCAAGCCCGCCGGCAGCCCCACGATGATGCAGGTGGGCGAGGGCACCAGCGACACGTCGAGATTCGGGTAGACGCGCATGGCATCGTGCGCGGCACGGTCCAGCAACTCGGTGATGTCGACCGGCACGTGGTCTTCCCGCGTGGAGAGCTCGCCCTGGGCCAGCCGTTCCAGCGCGCTTAGCGTGGCCTCGATCCGTGACTGGGTGCGAATCACGTCGTTGAGCACTTCTTTGCGTTGGTCGTCGGGCAGGTCCAGGGTCGCCAGCACTTCCAGGTTGGTGCGCATCGCGGTCAACGGTGTGCGCAGCTCGTGCGCCGACACCGAGGCGAAGTCGCGAGCCGACGCCAGCGCCTCCTTGGTGCGGTTCTGTTCGTCCCAGATGCGCTGCAGCATGCCCCGCATCGCCTCCGCGATCTCGACGGCCTCGCTGGCGCCGCGCACCTGCACCTGCGGGGCCTGGTCCCCGGCGTCGATCGACCGGGTCTGCTGGGCCAGCCGTTTGAACGGCCGCACCGCGAAGGTGGCCAGCAGCCAGGCAAACACGGCTGCTGCGGCGATAGCTAACGCGCAGATCAGGATCACCCGGCGGTGCAGGTTGTTGGTTTCGGCGATGGTCTCGTCGTAGGTGGCGCCGACTTCCACCGACATCGGCTGCGGCGCAGGGATTTCCACGGTCCGTACCCGGTAGCGCTTGCCGTTGATGTCGGTGTCGGCGTAGTCGTGGTTCAGCTTGGGCAGCGTGACGCTGGAATTGGACGTCACCTGATCGCCGCGGCGGACGGTGATGACCGTGTTCTGATCGTTGGGGGAGCGGGGGATCTCATCCAGGCCGCGGGGCAGGAACGGGACGGCGAAGCCGGCGGCCTCGTCGAGGCGGCGGTCCAGCCAGTACAACCGGTCGTTGGTGATGCCCACCCAGACGATGGCTCCGACGATGAGCACCGGAATCGCCGCGCCGATGGCAGTCGCGACCACAACCCGTGCGCGCAGCGAGGGCGTACGGGTCAAGATTCGCGACAGTAGGTTCATAGGTTCCTTGTCGTCACTGCATACGCAGCACGAACCCCACCCCTCGAACAGTATGCAGCAGCCGCGGTGCGCCGCCGGCCTCCAGTTTGCGCCGAAGGTATCCGATGAACACGTCGACGACGTTGGTGTCGGCGGCGAAATCGTAGCCCCATACCAGTTCCAGCAGCTGGGCGCGGGACAGCACCGCGGTCTTGTGCTCGGCCAGCACTGCGAGTAGGTCGAACTCGCGTTTGGTCAGGTCCACGTCGATTCCGTTGACCCGGGCGCGCCGGCCCGGGATGTCGACTTCCAGCGGGCCCACCGTGATGGTTTCCGAGGACGACGTCGCGGTGGAGCCGCGGCGGCGCAGCAGCGCGCGCACCCGCGCGACGAGTTCGGCCAGCACGAACGGTTTGACCAGGTAGTCGTCGGCCCCGGCTTCCAGCCCGGCCACTCGGTCGTCGACCGAGCTGCGCGCCGACAGCACGCAGACCGGTACGTCGTTGTCCATGGCGCGCAGCGCGGTGACCACGCTGACGCCGTCCAGCACCGGCATATTGATGTCCAGCACGATCGCGTCGGGCCGGGTTTCGGTGGCGCTACGCAACGCCTCGGCGCCGTCGGCCGCGGTGGACACCTCGAATCCGGACAGTCGCAGTCCGCGTTCCAGCGAGGCCAACACGTCCGAGTCGTCGTCGACAACCAAAACCCGGGGTGTGGTTGCACCAGTGTCCATGCCGCCTATCTTGCCTGATGAACCGGCTTGGCTGTGGGATGCTGCGCGCTGCGCTGCTGACGTTCAGCGGTAGACCAGACCCGACAGCCGCCAGGCCAGCCCGCTGCGCACAGCGGGCACGTGTGAGGCCAGCCGCATCGCTGTGTTGCGGACCGGACGCGCCGCTTTCGGCAGCGTCGCCAGTCGGGTCAACCGTCCGGTGGTGGCCAGCACCTGGCGCGCAATCGGCCGGCGAGCCGCGCTGTAGGCGTCGAGCGCCGTGTCGGAGCCGCCATGCACCACCTCGCCGAGCGCGTCGGCCAACGCCACCGCATCCTGGATGCCCAAATTCATGCCCTGCCCGCCGGCTGGACTGTGCACGTGGGCAGCGTCGCCGGCCAGCAGCAGCCGACCGACCCGGTAGGTGTCGGCCACGCGGTGGTGGATCCGGAACCGCGATCCCCACAGCACCTCACGCACCACGGTGCGTCCGGGGCCGAAGCCGCGGCTGTCCAGCAACGACTGCACGTACTGCGCCGACGGCTGCTCCGGTGCGTCGACGGTCGGGGCGACGATCCGGTGGATGCCGTCGGGCAGTGGAGCGAGGACAGTGAGACCGCTCACTGCGTAGAAGAGGATGACTTCGTCGTCGGGCGCCTCGCCGGACAGCCGGACGTCCGCGAGCGCGAACGATTCCGCATACTCACCGCCGGCGAAGCCGATCCCGGCCAGTTCGCGAACCGTGCTATGCATGCCGTCGGCGCCGACGACGTAGCGTGCCCGGATCTCCTTGCCATCATCGAAGGTGGCCGTAACGCCGTCGCGATCCTGGACAAGGTTGGCAAGCGTCTTGGGCCGGACCACATCACCGCCGAGCTCGGTGAGCCGCTCGACGAGCAGCTTCTCGGTGGTGGCCTGCGAAATCATCAGCGTGTACGGGTAGCGGGTGGGCAGCACCGAGAAGTCGATGGGCATCAACGTGCTCATCTGCTGGCGCATGCTGAACCGCGGCGCGATGAGCCCCGCCTTGACCATGCGCCGCGACACGTCGGTGTCTTCGAGCACTTCCAGCGTGCGGGCATTGACCGCCGCCGCGCGTGACGTGTTGGCCCCTGCCGCCAGGCGGTCGACGATCGTCACGCGCGCTCCGCGGTTGATCAGCGAGATCGCCAGCGTCAGCCCGGTCGGCCCGGCTCCCACGACGAGGACGTCGGTATCGGTCATGGCGTGAATCCTTCCTAAGTCAACGCTTGTTGGCCTATCGCAGCATGCGCCTTCAAATCGCGTATGTCAACATCTGTTGGCCTACAATCGTTGACATGAGACGGACGTCGGACGAGACCAAGGCCGCGATTTTGGCGGCCGCCCGCGAGCGGTTCGGCACAGCGGGCTTCCAGGCCGCCACCATTCGGGCGATCGCCGCTGACGCCGGGGTCGATCCGGCGATGGTGATGCGGTACTACGGCAGCAAAGACCAGTTGTTCGCCGCCGCCGCGGACTTCGGCCTGCGGTTCCCCGATCTGGCCGCCATTGACCGGACCCACGTCGGGTGGTCGCTGGTGCGGCACTTCCTCGATCGCTGGGAGGGCGACGATGCGCTGGTCATCCTGCTGCGCTCGAGTGCCACCAATGACGAAGCCGCGCAACGGATGCGGCGGATTTTTGAAACACAGCTGCAACCGCTGGTGGCCAGCGTCGCCCCGGCCGCGGAATCACACTCGCGCGCCGGACTCATTGCCACCCAGATCATCGGGATGGCGTTCTGCCGGTTCGTGTTGCGGTTGGCCCCGCTGGTTGCGATGAGCCGCAAGGAGATCGTCGAGTGGCTTGGGCCGACGATCCAGCGCTACCTCGGCCTGCCCGAGAGCTAACGCCGCCCGATGCGCCGGTAGCGCTCCAGCCGCGCCGCCATCCGCTCGGCGTCGGGCACAGCGCGCAGCGCATGCACCTCGGCGGCGATCGCGCCGGCGAGCCGTTTCGAGAACTCGATCGGCTCGTCGGCGGCATCAGGATGCTCGACAACGATGCGGTCGACGATGCCCGACGCGAGCAGGTCGGCCGACCGAATGCCTTGTGCCGCAGCCAGTTCCGCGGCGTGGTCGATGTCGCGGAAGACGATCGCGCTGGCGCCCTCCGGCGGCAGCGGCGCCAGCCAGCCGTGCAGCGCGGCCAACACTCGGTCGGCGGGCACCATCGCCAGCGCCGGGCCGCCGCTGCCCTGGCCCAGCAGCACCGCCCCCGTGGGCGTGTCCAGCGGGACCAGGTCGGGCGGGCCGCGGG
>NZ_CAXUCH010000086.1:0-16757 GCF_964249325.1 uncultured Mycobacterium sp.
CAACATCCAAAACCACAAACCTTAACCGCCAACTATGCGGAAAACGGGCCTAGGGGTGATCATGGGGCTCCAATCCGTACGGCAAGCCGCGTCGGCGTACCCAGGCGTTATGCTGCTTGCCCAGCGGCGTGAGCGGCTCGGCGACGCCGTCCAAGTCGTCCACTATTGAGCGTGCGTAGAGGGTGGCTCCAAGCGCGGCGATTATCGGGTTCAGGACCAGGTTGATCCGCGGAAAGAACACCAGGTCGTCGGGGACAGACAGGCGACGAACCGGGTGATCCGGCGGGCGAAGATCGATCAAGGCGCGGATGGCGCGTTGTGAGGTTTCGTGGCTAGCGGTAACCGGCTGAGGTGCGAGCACCTCGTAGGCCAGCTCTGTCATCCATTGGTATGCCTCGTCCGCGGATAGCGTGGAACCTCCTGCGAAGTAGCCCAACTCATCCATCAAGTCACACATGTCGTGCTTGCGTCCATCAACTGCAGCGCGAAGCATCCCGACGAATTGACGGCGCTGACGCTCGGGCAGGACCTTGACACAGCCGAAGTCGACGAATCCGACTCGGCCGTCGGTGCGGAAGCGGTAGTTGCCCGGATGGGGATCGGCATTGAATAGATTCGCGTGCCGGTAAGAACCCGCGGCAAACCGCACGACTACCTCTGCCCAGGTGTTCTTCAGGTCCTGATTAGCCTGTTGCGCTGCCCCCCAGCCCATTCCGTCGAGGTAGGTCATGGTCAGCACACGATCACCGCATGCTTCATCGATGACCTCCGGTACCCGGATAAAGGGGTGATCGTGGTAGAGCTCGCTGAAGGCGGCGATGTTGGCGGACTCATGGCGGTAGTCGATTTCCTGGCTGATCTGCGCGGCGATCTCCCGCGTCATCTGTCGGAAATCGGGCTGCATCGCGGTACCCGATGCCGAAACGGCAAACCGAAAGAACGTTGCCAACAATTCGGTGTTTGCCAGGTCGTCCCGGATTGCTTCTGCCGCACCGGGGTACTGAATCTTGACCGCGACCTCGCGGCCGTCGTGTAGCACGGCATGGTGGACCTGTCCGATCGAGGCCGCGGCCATTGGTTCGTCACTGAATTCGGCGAACACCTCCTCGAGGGATCGGCCAAGGTCGGCCTGCAGCACATCTTTTGCCAATTCTCCATCCATGGGTGGCGCATCCGCCTGCAGCCGAGTAAGTGCTGCCTGATAAGGCGAAAAGCCGCCATTGCCAATAGCACTGGCGTCGACCATGGACAGCAACTGGCCGGCGTTCATGAGCACACCCTTGGAATGACCCAGCAGCTCGGAGTACCGCTCGGCAGTGCGCTCATGGAAGCGCTCGACGGCGCCCATTTCGCCGGCCTTCTCCCGCAGCGCTGCGACCATCCGCCCGCCTGCGGCTCGCGCCGCAAACCCGGCCAACGGCATGGTGCGGCGGATGCGCCCCCTGGGTACCGGGTTATCCGCCATCTCGACCTCCTAGCGGAGGATCCACATCGCCGCTAAAGTATTCACTTGTCGATACTAAGTGACTACTTGTGAAACGGTCAATGCGGGAAGCGCCCACCAGAGAACGGCTGGTCAGCGAAGCGATGCGGCTCTTCGGTGAGCAGGGGTACAACGCGACCAGCGTTGCGCAGATTGAGGCTGCGGCTGGGCTCGCACCGGGCTCTGGCGCCCTTTATCACCACTTCAAATCGAAGGAGGAGTTGCTCGAAGCAGGCATCGACCGTCAACTCGACCGCCGCCGCGCGATGCGTGATATCCGCGCACTGTTCGCCGGGCTTGGCGACCTTCGCAGCGAGCTCACCCTGCTCGGCCGATATGTGCTGACCGTGCTCGATGAGGAAGCACAGCTGTTGCAGATCGCTTCCCGTATCCCGCCTGCCCAGTCAGCTCGACTCAACGACGCCTACGCCGCGTTGTTCGACAGCCTCTATGCCGAGCTCGCGGACTGGATAATGGGCTGGTCTCCCAGCATTAGTCAATCGGACGCCAGGGCGATCGCCGCCATCGGGGTTAACGCGCTGCACGGCAAACGAGCAAACGCCACCTTGTTTCGCGTGCCGGATGCAGACATACCCGACGAGCAATACATAACCGAGTGGACGGCAATGCTGGCCGGCCGGATCGAAGCCCAGCCGTAAGGCCCGCAGGGCAACTGCCGCTATTTGGTGGCGATGCGGACAGCTGACGTGCAAGTATGGGGCAACGCCGACGCCGCAAACGGCGTCAGGCAACCGGTTGAGTGGTGTGCAAATGCGTGACAAGGCGACAGGCCGCGCGGTCGCCGTGATCGTGCTGTTGGTGCTCGTCGCTGCGTCGTTGCGCGGATATATCCCTGAGCATGGGCGCTCGTCCCGTCAGGCGTCGAGCAGCCCGCTCAGCATGGTATTCGTGATAGCGCTGCTGACAGTGACCCTGGCCATCATGGCGATCGCGCTTATCAGCCGGTTGCAGGACCCGCGCAAAAGGGCAAGCGGTGCCGGCGCTCTGCCGGAAGCGCTCGGGGGTGGCATAGGACGGCCGAGCTGGCGCGTGGTGCTGATCGGGCTGGCGGTACTTGTCGTGTGGCTGGCGATCGTGTGGACGCTGATGCGATTGCTTGCCGGCCACGGCACCGTGCAGCTCGGACCTCAACCTCCGCAGCCGTCGAGTACGCCAAAGCCGCACCCCGACAGCACTATCCCACCGGCGCCCCACCATGATGGCGGCGGTGACATGTTCGGCTATCTCGCGGCATCGGCGGTGACGCTGCTGGCGCTGCTGGCCGCGGGCGCGGCTTTCGGCTTTCGCAGACAACGTCGCATCGCTGTTCCGTTCGTCGCGAACGAAAAGCCTCCCGAGCCGGCGCCGAAAGGATCCCAAAGCCTCGCGCGGGCAGCAGAACTCGGCCTTGCTGAGATCGGAGACCTCAGCCGCGAACCGCGGGAGGCGATCATCGCCTGCTATGCGGCGATGGAGGGTGAACTCGCGCACTTCCCCGGCGCGGTCCCACAAGCATTCGACACCCCGACGGAGGTGCTGGCTCGAGCTGTCGACCACCATGCGCTGCACGCTGAAAACGCCGCCCAGCTGGTAAACCTGTTCGCCGAGGCCCGATTCAGCCCGCACGTCATGAACGAGAGCCACCGGGAGGTCGCTGTCCACGCGCTGCAACTGGTGCTGACGGAGTTGCGGAGCGCCGCATGAAAAAGGTTGTGGCTTCCAGCATTTTCTTCATTGTAGGAACGGAGTTGCTGGCTCTGGCGCTGCATGACCGACGGCTGGTGCTGTGGACGTCAGGTGCCGCCGCGGCTTTCGCCATATTCTCTGTCCGCCGGTTCGTGGGCCGCGACATCGAACCTCGACCGGTCGAGCCGGACGCCGACCTGTTCGGAAACTCGCTGCGCAGCTGGCTGACTCGAACCGAGACCATGATTCGTTGGTCGGAATCCACCCGATTGGACTGGGATCGCCATCTGCGTCCCATCCTTGCCCGGCGGTTCGAAATCGCCACCGGCCAACGGCAAGCCAAAGATCGAGCAGCGTTTCAGGCAGCCGGCCGAATGCTTTTCGGCCCGGAACTGTGGGGATGGGTGAATCCCGACAACATCGCGCGTGCCGGGGCCCAGGAGCCCGGGCCGGGACGCGAGATGCTGGAGGAAATTCTGCAACGCTTGGAGCACGTATGACTGGAGGCTTGGCGGGACCGGCCGCGACCACCACAGCGCACTGTGAGGCGGTGCTCGACGAAATACAGCGAGTAGTGGTAGGCAAGCGCGCCGCACTCACGCTCATCCTCACCACAGTCCTGGCACGCGGGCACGTGCTCATCGAAGACCTCCCCGGTCTTGGCAAGACACTGATCGCTCGATCCTTCGCCTCCGCACTGGGACTGGCCTTTACCCGCGTACAGTTCACGCCCGATCTGTTGCCGGCCGACCTGCTTGGCTCAACGATCTACGACATGCAGTCCGGTCGCTTCGAGTTCCGGCCCGGACCGATATTCACCAATCTGCTGCTCGCCGACGAAATCAACCGAACCCCGCCCAAAACGCAGGCGGCGCTGCTGGAGGCGATGGCCGAGGGCCAAGTCAGCATCGACGGCGAAACACATAAGCTGCCAACCCCATTCATCGTTTTGGCCACTGACAACCCGATCGAATACGAGGGCACCTACCCACTACCGGAAGCGCAACTGGACCGCTTCGCCATCCGGCTGGAACTACGCTACCTGTCCGAGCACGACGAAACCTCGATGCTGCGCCGCCGTCTTGAACGCGGTTCGGCCGAACCCAGGGTGAATCAAGTCGTCGACGCCCACGACCTCTTGGCCATGCGCGAGTCCGTCGAACAGGTCACTGTGCATGACGACGTCCTGCACTATGTTGTCGCGCTGGCCAATGCCACCCGACACCACCCGCAGGTTGCCGTCGGCGCCAGTCCACGAGCTGAACTCGATCTGGTCCAACTTTCCCGCGCCCGTGCGCTTCTGTTGGGCCGCGACTACGTGATACCCGAAGACGTCAAAGCGCTCGCCGTACCAGCCATGGCACACCGGATTACGCTGCGGCCGGAGATGTGGGTGCGAAAGATCCAAGGCTCCGATGTCATCGAGGAGCTGCTGCGACGGGTGCCGGTACCGCGGGCACGCGGGACGAATCAATGACTGCACCCAACACCTGCGATGTCGAGCTGCGCTGGCGCGCATCGCCTCTGACGATAGCCGTCGCGACCTGTGCGGGCGTCGCGCTGGCTGTCGCGGTGGTCGGCTCACGCTGGCAGCTGATCGCGTTCGCCGCGCCGCTGGTCGGCGTGTTGTGTTCGATCAGCTGGCAGCCTCCAGTTGCCAAGCTCAAAGCACACGCCCAACCGGGTTCACAGCGATGCTTCGAAGCCGAACAGGTACAGCTCACCGTGTGGGTGACTGCCGAATCGGACAGCGTCGCGGTGCGCCTCAGCGTTACAGCCATCGACGGTATGCAACTCGACATTCTGGACAGCACCTCGAGTCAACAACAATCCGTTGCCGTGTCGGCCAGCCGGTGGGGCCGCTATCCCATCCGGGCGCGGGTCGACGTGGTGGCGCGCGGCGGGTTGCTAGCGGGGACGGCAACCGTTGACGTCGCCGAGGTAATCGTCTTTCCGGTGGCACCGCCACAATCGACCGCGATCCCGCAGACCGAGTTGCTTGATCGCCTGGGCACCCACCTCACCCGGCACATCGGCCCGGGCGTCGAGTACGCCGACATTCGCGCCTACGTGCCGGGCGACCAGCTGCGAACGATCAACTGGCCAGTGAGCGCACGACGCCGCAGACTGCATGTGACCCAACGGTTGACCGACCGTGCCGCCGATGTCGTGGTGCTGATCGACACCTATCCGCAGCCCCCGGGACCGGCGACGGAGGCCACCGAGCGAATCGCGCGGGGCGCGGCTCAAGTGGTGCAAACCGCGCTGCGCAGCGGCGACCGCGCCGGGATCGTTGCACTCGGTGGACGCCAACCGCGCTGGCTCGGCGCCGATATCGGGCAGCGGCAGTTCTATCGTGTCCTCGACACGGTGCTGGCCGCCGGTGATGGATTCGAAACCACCAGCGGAACTTTGGCGCCGCGGGCGGCGATGCCTCCCGGTGCGATCGTCGTCGCGTTTTCGACGATGCTCGATACGGAGTTCGCACTGGCGTTGATCGACCTACGTAAACGCGGCCACGTCGTGGTCGCCGTCGACGTCCTGCAGGGGGCGCCGTTCCGGGATCTGCAGGACCCACTGGTGGCCCGGCTGTGGTCGTTGCAGCGGTCCGCGATGTATCGCGACATGGCCACCGTCGGCGTTGACGTGGTGGCCTGGCGATCGGATCAGACGTTGGATCAATCGATGCGCGCGGTGCCCGACCACCGCCGCCCGGTACGGGCGCGATGACATGTTGGTCCGTATCTTCTCGACCGCGTTCGGCCTGCTGATGGTGGCTGCCACCGCCGTCGGATCGCACGGGCCGGCGTTCGTGGCCGCGATGCTTGCGGTGGTTGCGGTTATGGCCGGCATAGTGTTTCGTCCGGCTGCGACGCTTGCGGTGTTACTCACCGTGGTGGTGATCGCGCTCACCGACCCGTCGCCCATGATTGTCGCGCTATCCGGGCTGTCAGCTGTCGCCTATCTGCTGCTCCGACACACCGCCGGGCCAGCCGCGGCCGCGATGACGGTGACACCGCCCACAATGATTGCCGCCGTTGGCTTTACGTTCGTAGGGTTGGTCGCGGTGTCGTTTCCGCTGCAGTTGCCCTGGCTGCCCGTGGTGGCGCCGCTGGCGGTGTTCGCAATCTATGTGTTGGCGACCCGGCCGTTCGTGCGATAACCGTCTCTCAGGCCGGTAACCGCTACGTCAACTGCACGCGTCCCATGATCAGGTCGATGATTGGCTTACCGGGCGCGTATGACCCGGTAAGCGATGACATCACGTGACCGTTGTCTACGAGAAGAGTGACCCCGCTGATGCCGCAGGCGGCGTCACTGTTGAGAAACACCATGGCGTTGGCCATCTGCTGCGGCGTGTGGATCTCGCAGCCGGTGGCCTCCCGGTAGTCCTGGGCAAAGGTCAGCCAGAGATCGGCGTTCGCCCGGGCGAGCGGCGTATCGGTCGGGCCCGGGCAGATCGCGTTGATCCGCACGCCCTTGGTCAAAAACGGGTACGCCTTCATCGCGACGTAGGCGTTGATCGCCTGCTTGCTGAAGCCGTAGTGGATGATCCCTTCCGGCTCATGGGCCTTGACCCAGGCGTCGGCCGACTCATAGTCGGGTGTCGCCAGGAACTCCTGCAGCCGCGGCAGGTCGCTTTCCCAGCCGATGCCGCCGACCGATGAGATGAAGCAGATCGCCGAACCGCGGGGGAGTCGGCCATCGGCCAGCATTGTCTCGAGCAGATGCCGGTGGCCGATGAAATTGATGCGGATCAGCTTTGGTCCGTCCGCGACGCCGGCAGCCGAGAAGATGGCGTGGATCGGTCCGTCAACCTGCTCGAGAGCGGAGTCGATCGACGACCGATCAGCCAGGTCCACCTGCACCGTCTGCGCGACGTCGTAGGTCACCGGCGCGTAGTCCATCACGACCACCTCGGCGCCGAGCTCCGCTGCAGTCTGCGCTGCGGAAGCTCCCATGCCCGTGGCGCCGCCGACGACGAGCACCCGCTTGCCGTCGTATCGGAACTGGTCGATGGCCGTCATTGCTCTCCTCTCTCAGGCCACTGCAGATGCACAGAAGCACTCTACGTGGAACATATATTTGGTTCAATAGGCAAGCGGCTCCAGCGCTCAGCCCGTGCGTTCGGCGACTCCACGTACCACCGTGTCACGCGCAAGGGCCAGTGCGGCCTGCTTCCCTTGGGTGCGAACGATATTCTCAGGCATCCACAGGACGTCCATGACGCAGCGCGACAGCATCTCGAGCGAGGGGTGGTCGATGCGTATGTCGCCGGATTTAATCCCATCGGACAGTAGCGATTTGAGCTGTCGCAGTCGCATGGTGAACAACAGGCCGGGGTTGGGAGCGTCTGGTGGCGACTGGCGCATCCATGCCAGCTGAATCTTCCACTCGTCCGGGAAGCGGTCCAACACATTGATGTTGATCCAGGTCAGTGCGTCGAGTTTTTCGACGGCTGTTGCATCCGCGCGCAGGACGTTGGCAAATCCTCCACCGGCCTTGTGGCCAAACGACTCCATGATCGACGCGAGAAGTTCGTCTTTCGAACCGATCAGTCGGTAGACGGTGCCGGTGCCGAGTCCCGCGGCGGAAGCGATGTCCCTGATGGTGGTTACTTCATAACCTTTGCGGCCGAACTCGGCCCGCGCCACCGCACGGACATACGCGGCCTTGTCGTCGACCTCAGATTTACTCTCCTCAGCCCATGTCTCGATGGCGTCTTCCGCGACCGCAAAAGCCTTGGAACGGTTCAACTCCTCGTCACTATGCGGCCGACTTGCCAAACCCTGCAACATGATGCGGCACAGCAGCGCTGCGGCCTGGTCGGCGGCGGCGGTGTGTCGGATGACGTCAAGCCCGACATGCATCATGGATTGGCAAATGCGATCCGCCAGCGTGGGCAGATCGATGTCGGCTCTGATGTAGCCGCTCCACCTGCCGGCCCGTAACGTCTGCAGCATCGCCTCCTGGACCGCGGTTGGCGGCTGACGCAGCAACTCGACGAGATCCCGATTTGCGCTCGGGGCCTCATAGAACGACATCTGCAGAGCCGCGCGGTGCTGGACGGCGCATCGCGCGATTGCCGACCCCAGCTCGACGATCTTTTCGGAGACCGGGCGGGAATCCGGTTCGTCCAATTTGTCGTGCGCGATGTCGCCGATGCGCTCCAGATCCTCGTGATATCGCCGGACCAGTTCCACCAGGATCGCTTCTTTGGACTCGAAATGGTGATACAGGCTTCCGGGAAGAATGCCCGCCGCGTCAGCGATTTCCTGCAAAGACGTCCGCAAGCCCGAAGAGGCGATCAGCGAAGCCGCGGTCTGGAGGATCTCGGTCCGGCGCGTCCCGTCGTCGTAGGCACCTCCGGCATCCTTGCCGGCAACGCGAGAGCGGCCAGCCCGCACCGGCACCTTGTGGTCGCGTGGTTCTAGGCGGGCAGGTTTCGCGGAGGCCGCAGCTCGGGCCGGTTGCTGAAGCCCCACCACACCTCCACGGCTACGGATTGCGTCCTCGTTGGGGAGAAACCTGACCCAACGTTTGGTTTTACGCTAGCAGAGGGTAACCCCGCGCCGCGCATGCTGAAGGGGCGCCGCGCCGCCCGATCTACGTAGTGGTGGGTAGCTTCGCGGCGAGATCTAGCACGGTCACGGTGTCGGTTCCGGTCTTCTTGAGCCGTGCTGAGGATCGGTAGCCAAGGTCGACGTCCTTGGCCTGCGCCCGCAGGGCGCCCACGCTGGCCTGTTCGCGTGGCACGTGTTTGAACAGGTCGAACGAGAAGAGCCGGATAGCATTGTCGTGGGTGATCTTGTTGATCTCGTCATCCGGCACACCATCGAGGTAGATGGCCAGCGTCTCGGGCGCGACCGGCCATGTTGAATCGGAATGCGGGTAGTCGCATTCCCAGGTGATCATGTCGATGTTGAGCTTGTGGCGGCTCTCGATGCCGAAGCCGTCATCGATGAAGCACGTGATGATCCGCTCGTTGAACACATCGCTGGGCAACTTGTCGCCGAAGTCCTGATGCGTCCAGGCCCGGTGCATCTTGTAGACCCGGTCGATGCGTTCGAGGAAGTACGGGATCCACCCGATTCCGCCCTCGGACAGTGCGAACTTCAGGTCGGGGAACTTACGCAGGACCGGCGACCACACCAGATCGGCGGCGGCGTTGACGATGCTCATCGGCTGCAGGGTAATCATTGTGTCGACGGGGGCTTCGATCGATGTGATGACCACCGAGGACGACGAGCCGATGTGCAGACACACGACCGTGTTCTCGTCATTACAGGCCTGCCAGAAGGGATTCCAATGCGGATTGTGCAGTGAGGGGTAGCCGAGTTTCTCCGGGTTCTCTGAGAACGTCACCGCGTGGCAGCCTTTCTTGGCTACCCGCCGCACCTCCTCGGCCATCAACTGCGGGTCCCAAATCGGTGGCAGTGCCAGCGGAATCATGCGGCCCGGGTAGGTGCCGCACCACTCCTCGATGTGCCAGTCGTTGTAGGCGCGCAGAACCGCCAGACCGAGGTCTTTGTCCTGTGCCCGGGCGAAATATTGACCGCAGAATTGTGGGAAGGACGGGAAGTTCATCGCGGCGACGACGCCGTTGGCGTTCATGTCCCGGATGCGCTCATGGATGTTGTAGCAGCCCTCGCGGATCTCGCTGAGTTTGGTTGGCTCGGCGCCGTACTCATCCGGTGGGCGGCCGGCCACCGCGTTCAATCCCACGTTGGTGGCTTCTTGCCCTTCGAACACCCAGGCGTCGGTTCCATCGGGCCGCTGGACCAGCTTCGGCACATCGTTTTTGTACTTCGCGGGGATGTGACCATCGAACATGTCAGGCGGTTCGACAAGGTGGTCGTCTACGGAGACGAGGATGAAGTCGTCCATTTTCATGGTGTCTGCTCCTTGTTCGTCCGATGAGCGCGACTTTACTGTGGAACAGATATTTGGTCAATAAAGGTCGAGGCCTGGTGGGTGTCAGAGCCTCGGGTTTTCACTGTCCAGGGTGATCGAGTTCGTATCGAAAGGCGTGCAGAGGTGGGTGCTGTCATCATGCTTGGCACGCTATTCGGGTTGATCGTCCTGATATTCGGGCTGGTGCAGCACTTCGACCCGGAAGCCGGTCGCCCTCCAACTCAACAGCGTGACCGATGAGCGCCGAGTTGACGCCTTTGCTGAAGGCATCGCTCTGCTTTGCCTATGTCGGAGGTGTCGCGTTCATCGCAATTGGGGTGTACCTGAGCTATCGCCAGCGCCGCCTGCACCCACTCCTGCTGCTGTGCATCTCGGCGATCTCATTCTCGTGGATCGAGGCACCCTACGACTGGGCGATGTACGCTCAGTTTCCGCCTGCTCTGCCCCGCATGCCGTCGTGGTGGCCGTTGAACATGACTTGGGGTGGGCTGCCCTCGTCCGTGCCGATCGGCTACATCTCCTACTTCGTGCTGCCTGCCGTGATCGGCGCGGCGCTCGGACGATGGTTGAGCGCGACGTTCCGCTGGCGCAGACCCAGGACGCTCCTTGCCGTCGGGCTCGTCGTCGGCTTCTGCTGGGCCTTCCTTCTCAACGCGCTCCGGGGAGCCCGGCTGGGCGTCGTCTACTACGGCCGCGTGATCCCCGGCCTAGGACTGTGGGAGGGGACCAAGCAGCAGTACCCGATCTACGACTCCCTGGCGATGGGTGTGCAAATGATGGTCTTCACCTACCTCCTCGGCCGGACCGATTCCCAAGGACGAAACGTCATCGAGATGTGGGCCGACAAGAGGTCGACGAGTCGTCTTCAATCGTCAGTTCTGTCCATCATCGCGGTGGTGGTCATCGGAAACGTCCTCTATGGGACGGGTTCTCGCGCCCCACCTGGTTACGAAGCTGGCCGGTTGGGTGACCGCAGGGCCCACGGCCCAGTTGTTCTCAGGTGTACCAAACCAACCCCAGTAGGCCGCCGCCTGCCGGCCGGCACCGATGAGCCGCTCAGAATTGGCCGCAGTTGGGGGTGGTGGGTTCTCCGTTGAAGCGAGCGGCGATCCATTGCATGGCCGGTTCACCATCGACGAGCATCGGTAATGCGTGGTTGACGACGAGCTTGTTGAGGAACGGTGGTTCTTCGTTGGTGCGGAACTCGACGTCGGCGCCCTTCGCGCACCAGTCGCGGCCGAGCTGATTGGCCGCGGTCCAGGGCACTAACGGGTCGTAGCGGTTGCTGTTGATCAGCACGGGGGCGTTGGGTTTGTAGCGTCCGACGCGCTGCTCATCCAGAAGACTGCTGAACGGTTCCTCGTTGATCACCTGCCAGACGTCTTCGGTGAAGTAGGGCTGCAGATGGCGGAAGGCGAAATCGAGGATCGTCTGCCCGACGCACTGGCGCGAGACGGATTCGAGCATGGCTTGGCCGCGCGGGGTCAGCTTGGAGCGGATCGCGTCGGCGTGCTCAGGATAGGCGGCGATGGCGCCGTTGATTGCGTAGCCCACCACGCCGACCAATGCGCTACCGTCGGCGTAGGGCAACAGTTCCTTGAGGTCGGCCACCGGGGCGCCGGCGTAGGTCCCCACGATGCGCAGCTCGGGGGCGTATGACGACGCCAGTTCGGCGGCCGATGCCGCCGCCCCGCCGCCCTGGGAGTAACCCCAAAACGCTACCGGGCCATGCGGATCCAGCGATGTTCCCGGTAGCCGCATGGCCGCGCGGGCGGCGTCGAGGACGGCCTGGCCCTCGGCGAGGCGGCTTACGTAGGTGTGCATCGGCGGGGTTCCCAGCCCCTCGTAGTCGGTCATTACGATCGCGAACCCGCGGGCGACCATGGTGGCGACGAACAGTTCCTCGTAGTTGAACATGATGTCCCAGCCACCGGAATAGTGGATGCCCTGGTTGAACATCCGCGACGGTGCGCATTGATTGCCTTGGCCCTGGGTCCCGGGTGCGTAGCTGATCAGGGGTCGGGGGCCTTGGCCTGGCCACGGGTTGTCGGGCTCGAAGTAGGTGCCGCTGACCGCGATTGGGTTGCCCCGCGTGTCGGTGCTGCGGTACATGATCCGGGTACCGGTCGCGACGATCGCGCCCAGCTGGCCCGACGGCTCGAGCACCAGCCGCGACGGTTCGGTGCGGATCAGGTCACCCGGCTGGCCGGGCGGCAGCGGATCCGGCGGGGTATAGAACTCCTCGTACCGTGGTTCATCGCCGTCCGCACGCGCCGACGGCGCATATGAGCCGGTACTGCCGAAGCAGACGAGCACGACAGCAGCGAGGCCAAGCAGCGCAATTGCAACCGAAATCGATTGTGCTGAGCCAGTTTCCGTTCTGCCGACGCGATGTCCACAAGACCTCTTGGTGGCCGGCAAACCTCGCCCCTTTCAGCGTCGTATCTCATTGCCGGTACGAAATGCCGTGCAGTTGCTTAACACGACCGCTGAGATGCGTCAACACTCAACCGGTGAAGGGCTGCCGCGGAATGGAGCTAAGCTGTGACGCCAAGGCGCTCGCAGACCGCGAAGACTTCCTCGAAGATCGACGCCGGCACAGTAAACGGCTCGGTCGCCGACACCTCGGACAGGTGAGCCGCGATGTCCTCGGCCGCCGGGCTGCTTCCGGCCTCGGCGAGCCAACCCTCGCCAAGCCCGACGAATACCCGCGCAAAGCGGCCCGCGCATGCCGAGAAGTTGTGATGGGTCAATTCACACGCCCGACTGGCCAGGAACACGACCATGGGCACCACCAGCTCCGGTTCGATCACCCTGAGAAAGCCAAGCTCCTCGAGGGCTTTCGGGTCTCCGACGGTTTCGGTGACCATCCGGGAAAATCCAAATGGCAGCACGGTGTTGGCCAAGATCCCGTGCTCGGCGCCTTCGATCGCGATGACGTTGGTCAGCCCGACCAGCCCGGCTTTGGTCGCGGCGTAGTGCGCCTCCTGCGGCTGGCCGAACATCCCGCCGGACGATGAGATGAACACGAACCGGCCATAGCCCTGGGACTTCATCACCCGGTACGCCGGCTGGCTCAGATAGAAACCGCCGTCGAGGTGCACGCTGAGCATGCGCCGCCAGTCGTCTGGGGACAGCTCCTCGAACCGGATGCTGTTGAAGATGCCGGCGTTACTCACCACCGCGTCCAGACGACCGAACTGGTCGAGCGCGGTGCGCACGATCGCCTCGCCGCCTTCAGGGCTGTCGACCGAGTGGTGCGATGCCACCGCGGCGCCACCGGCACGCTCAATTTCCTCGACAACCTTGTCGGCGACGGTGGCGTCTGACCCCTCGCCGTGCATGGTTCCACCAAGGTCGTTGACTACCATGGATGCTCCGCGGCGCGCGAGTTCGATTGCATACAGCCGGCCGAGGCCTCGCCCTGCTCCGGTGACGATGGCAACCTGGCCGGTGAAGTCGATCATGCATCGCTCCTTACCGATTCGTGTACGAGTCGCGCGCCGACGTCCTCGAGGTAGCGGTCAGGTCCGCCAAGGAACGAGTGCCAGCCCAATAGGCGCTTGAGATAGAGATGGGCGTCGTGCTCCCACGTGTAGCCGATACCGCCGAAAACCTGGATTGCGGTGTCGCCGATGGTTGCCAGCCGGCCGGCGAATGCCTTCGCGCGCAGCGCCGCCAAATGCCGCTCGCCAAAATCAGCGGTGTCGGCAGCCCACAGCGCATGCATCACACCACTACGTGCCAGCTCGACGGTTTCGTACATGTCGACGCAAAGATGCTGGATCGCCTGGAATGCGCCGATCGGCTGACCGAATTGCTTTCGGACTTTGGCGTATTCGACGGCCGAATTCATGACCGCACGGGCGGCGCCGAGCGCGTCGGCGGCCGAGGCGATCAGCACGTCATCGATGAGCGCGTCGACCTTATCCAGGGCGGCGACCGCGAGACGCCGCGCAGGAGCGTCGTCAAGGGTGACGCGAAATCTCTTACGGGTCTGATCTATCCCGTCCTGCGGTGTCACGACGACACCAGGCGAGGACGTTTCGACCGCGAAAAGCGCTGTGCCGTTGGGATCGTTGGCCAGGACCAGCAGCACGTTTGCCGCGGCCGCGTCCGGCAGGGGGTCGACCTCGCCGCGTAGCATCACCCGACCGCATTCCTCAGTGGCCCTCGGCAGCGGGCGGCTGAGCTCTAAGGGACCTACCGTCGCAATCGTCGAGCCGTCCGCAATCCCGGACAAAAGCTCGGCTCTGTCGGCGCCGAATCGGGTCAGGGCACGAATCGCAGCGACTGCGGTCGACAGCCACGGGCCGGGGTAGAGCGCCGCGCCGAGTTCCTCGAGGACGATCCCGGCTTCCACCATCGTCATGCCGGCACCGCCGTAGTGTTGCGGCACCAGAAGCCCTGTGGTTCCCAGATCAGCGACACCTTGCCACACGGCCGGGGTCATGCCGGTCGGATCCTGCAGAAGCGGGCGTACATGTTCTGCAATCGCCGCCTTTTCGGCAAGGAAGCGCCGCACGGTGTCGCGGAGTGCCAGCTGCTCGTCGCTGAGTTCGAGGTTCATTGGCGCGGCAACCCCAGGACGCGTTGCGCGGTGACGTTCTTGTTGATCTGTGTCGTGCCACCGGCAATGGTGAGCGAGCGGGAGGCCAGCCGGCGGTCGGCCCAGCGACCGTTGGCGGCGAATGGCCCCAGCACGTCGAAAGCTACTGCGGCAAGGTCTTGTCCGAGCTCGCCCCATATCGTCTTGGCCAGGCTGGCAGACCCGAAGGCGTCGCCACCGTGCAGCATCGCCGAAATTGACCGCTGGCAGAGCACTTCCAGGTATTTGATGCGTACAGCCAGCTCTCCAAGGCGGCGTAGCGTCACGGGGTCTTCCAGCGCCGGCCGCCCGTTGACCTCGATGCCGGCCAGGTCGGCCACCAGATCCTCCAGCTGCACCTGCATCCCGGCATACAGCCGAGCCGCTCCGGCACGCTCATGGCTGAGCGTGGTGGTGGCGACCTGCCAGCCCTGGTTCAGCGGCCCGAGCAGCGCATCGGCCGGGACCCGCACATCGTCGAAGAACAGCTCGGCGAAATCGGCTTCTCCGGTAAGGGTCACCAGAGGCCGGGCCTGGATGCCGGGTAATGACATGTCGATGATCAGACATGAAATCCCTTTGTGCTTAGGAGCTTCCAGGTCAGTACGCACGTACAACTGGCACCAATCGGCTCGGTGCCCGAGCGAAGTCCAGATCTTCTGGCCGTTGACCACAAAATGGTCGCCGTCCCGCACCGCACGGGTACGTAACGAGGCGAGATCGGAGCCGGCCTCAGGTTCCGACATTCCCTGACACCAAATATCGTCTGCGCGAGCCATGCGGGGAAGCAGCGTGCGTTTCTGTTCCTCGGTTCCGTACTGCATGATCGCCGGCGCGATGTTGTTGATCCCGATCACGTTGAGCGGGACAGGCACCCGCGCACGAGTTGTCTCCTCGGCGTACACGAGCTGCTCGAGCACTGTCGCGCCGCGACCGCCGTACTCCCGTGGCCAGGAAACGGCTGCCCACCCCGCGTCGGCCATCGTCGCATTCCATGCTCGAAGCGTCTCGAATGCTTCATCGTCCTTGCCGCTCCGGCCGCCCGCCGCTACGACGTCGTCCGTCATATTCGCGGCCAGCCAAGCTCGCAATTCCTTGCGGAACTGTTCCACCTCTGGTGGGTATGAGAAATCCACGTTTCTTAGTAGACCACCATGCGATTGACTACGGCTATCACGGGAACTTTACGGTGGAACAGATATTTGGTCAATTCGGAGGTGTATGCCGAAGAAGGGTTAGTGAGTAGCAACGAGGCGAGCACCGACAGCGTGGGGCGGCTTAGCCTGCCTGCTTCAGCGCTCTCCGGCAGGACGTTACAAGTGGCATCAGCGGGCACCGGTGAGCCGGCGTGTACCGATGGCGCAACGGTATATGTCGACGCTGAGGCCAGCGCGCGTGACCAGCTGGCCGCGTTGGCCGTCCAGGCGTCGCTGCAGACCAGTGGAAGCCTGGAGTGCGATGTCCTCTTCGCAGGCTTTCGAGGCACCCCGGGCTGGCCACGCGGCACCTCGCCATCGAAGGCCATCGTGCGCTATCTGCGAACGGTGACCTTTTGCCGCAGTCAATGGGGTCGCTCATCGACAGGGAGACGGCTGCGCGCAGCGATTCGCCCGCCGCGTCTCTCGCGGTGGCACTGAGTCGCGAGCCGATCGCCGCTCCGCCGCCGGTCTTTGGAGCAATCCGTGCGCGGAAGTTGCTGGCAGCGAAGAAGCGTACTGGAAAACCCGGGACGACAGGTGAACACGTTCCGCGGCGGCAGCTTGAAAAGGTGCTGCCCGAACTCGATGAGGAAGACAACGGCGACTCGGACGACGTTGTCGACCCGTTCTCCAGTCCCGTCGGCGGAGCAGGCGTACTCGGCCGGTTGCTGCAGAAGATGCTTGGAGTGGTGCGCCGACTCGGTGACGGAGGTCAACCCGGCGCCGATGCGCCGACACACCGCACCCGATCGGGTAAACCCGGCGGCGGCAACGCCGTGGTCTCGACCGCATCGACGGGAACCGTGGAGGAGCCCGGTAAAGGCCAGGGCAAGAAGTATCCCGAGTGGGACGTGTATCGGCGGCGCTACCGGCCGGACTGGTGCAC
>NZ_CAXUCH010000087.1:0-3658 GCF_964249325.1 uncultured Mycobacterium sp.
GGCGTGGGCGAGCAGGCCGCCCTCGCCACCGCCGGTGGCACCGCCGCCGGGGCAGCCTCCGCGGCGGCGACCGCCCAGGCCCGGCTGCAGCGGCTGGTCGACTTCGTCGCCCGCCAAGAGCCGCGGCTGAACTGGGCCGCCGGAGACCGACCCGACGGCACCACCGTGCTGGTGACCGACCTTGCCAGCGGCTGGATCCCACCGGGTATCGACCTCCCGGTCGGTTTGCAACTGCGCGAACCGGCCAAGCGTCGAGGCAACGTGGAAGCACTTCTGGGCGAAGTAACCGTCACCGCTGGCTACACACGCCTCCACCACGTGCCACCGCCCGACGATGACGAGCCGATCCCCACTTCGCCGCGAGCACGACAGGGACCCGAGGTGGAAGAGCTCGGCTGGCAGCTCGGGCAAGCCACCAACTGGCGCGACGGGTTACCGCGGCTGGCGCACACCTTGGCGAAGGCCGCATCCCGAGGAACCGGAGTGCTGGATACTGAAATTGAGACGCTCCGCAAACTGCTCGGGGAGACCCGCGATCGGGTGCTTGAGTTGTATCCGGACGACGTAGACGCCGCCACTGTGGGAAACTGGCAGCTGCTTGCGGCGATCGACGCACTCGTTGAGGCTGATAGGACAGGTGCCAATTACCATTTCGCCTGGTTCCAAGCGCTGAGCCCGGTAACCACGGGAGGGGTGAGGTAATGCCACCAGACCTCCGGATAATTACTGAAGAATTGGCGGGCGCGTTAGGGCTTCCCCCGCCACCACTGAGCGTGTCAGACCCCGTAGTTCCTGGCGGCGTTCCGTTTGATCAAGCGCTGGCCGCGCTGGGCTTGGCCGCCAATAGCGGCGACCCCGCCGACAACGCGGAAAGCCAGAAGAATCAGGCCGAACGTGAGGGCAAAGTCAACGACGCGCTGACGAAATTCCCCGCCAACGAGGAGCAGTCGGCCCAGATGCTTCAGCAGGTCCCGCAGATGGCGTCCGGGCTTGCAAGCGGAATCGCTGGTGCTCTCGGCGGTGCGCTGCAACCAATGGCCCAGATCCCGCAACAGGTGGCCCAGGCCGGTATGCAGGCCATGCAAGCGGGCATGGGTGCGCTCCAACACGGCGCCGGCAGCGGCGCGGCCGCGGCGGAGGCGATACCCGGTGAGTTGCTCGGCGCCGGCGGCGGACTCGGGGGCGGTGCTGGCGAATTAGCCGGCGCTGGAGGAGGCGCCGGTGCTGCGGGCTTGGGCGGTACTACACCTGCCGCGATGCTTGGGCCGCCACCGACACCATCGGCAGGTACTGTCCCGATGTCGTCGCCAACCACGCCACCGGCACCACCAGCCACACCTGAGCCGACGCCGGCACCGAGGGGCGGGATGGCCGGAATGCCAATGGTGCCGCCGGGTGCGATGCACGGCGCCGGGAATGCAGGTAGCGACGCCAAGGCCGACACCAAGCGCGTCGTCCCACCGTCGGTGAAAAATGGCGCCCCAGTACAGGGACGCGTCACAGCACCCCCGACTGTGCCGGAGGTACTAAAGCGTCTCGCGGGCAAGCCGCTTACGACCCGGCGCATCCTCGCGCCCGATCAGAAACCTGACGACAACCGGGCTGACGAAGAACGCTAACCCGATTAATCAGCGATTCGTCAAGCGAAACATTGCACCCGTGACGCTGCGCACTGCGCAAGCGCGTCACTCGGTGGTGAATTGACGGCGGGCAATCAGTCGTGGACGCTTACCTGCGTGGACGACGACAACAAATACCTTCAAGATCTACTGGTTGCGGCGCTGCACAATCGCCGTCCGCCGGTCATCGAGCCCCCGCAGCCGCCCACGCTCGGCACGTCCTCCATAGATCAGTTAGTCGAATTGCTTCACCTTGCGGCCAATCAAGATGTCGAATCAGACAAAGCACAAGTATTGGCAGGTGGGGAAACTCGGAACCGCCTGCTTACGGCGGCGGTAAATGAAGCTATTCAACAGGAGACGGCCGACGGCGACAGCGCCGATCCGGAGCGCTAACCAGACCGTCCGTGTAGTGGGCGAAACGCCAACGCGCACACAAGGAAATACAGGTATCCCAACGCCCAGCCGGCGATCACGTCGGACACGTGGTGCACGTTCAGCGCGACGCGCCCGAATCCGACGGCCACCACGATCAGCGTGCCCGCTGGGACGGCAACCACGCGCATCGACCGGCCAAGTATGGGGGCCAACACGGTCAGCAAGGCCAAGACAACTGCCATGGCCCCCAGCGCATGCCCGGACGGAAACGACGAGGACGACGCGTGTATCAGCGATGTCACCGGTCGTGGACGATGAACCAGATGCTTGGCGACGTGCGTGACCAGCTCGTTGAATTGCATTGTGGCCAACAAGAACAGCGCTTCGCGCACCAGACGCTTGACCATCGCGACTACCACAGCCACCACCCCCAGCAGCCGAAACGCGCCGGGGCTGAACACCGTGCACACCACGTCCCAGAACCGCACCCACAGCGGATGCTTGACACCGACGTCGTAGAGAGCCCGCAACGACGAGGTGTCGGCGGATCCGAGCCAACCCCAACCGTGCCGATAGCCCAGCCACATCGCCGCATACACCACTGCCGCGAGCACAGCCGTGGCGACGGGCACGACCGTCAACCGGAGCGAAACCATGGCTATACGCCTACCAGGACAACAGTCCCTACCGCCCGCGAGGCGAAGCATGTGGGAACCCGTTGCCGGGCACCCGACGTCATACTGGGCTGATGGCAGTTTTCGTCCGCAGATTGTTCGGCATCGGCAAGCTGCCCGACGACCTGCGCGAAGAGGTCGAAGCCGAGGGTCTGATCTACCTCGCCGACTACGTCGCAGTGACCCGACGGTTCAGCGGCGCCATCCCCGGTCTGCGCTCGTCGCATAGCGTGGCCAGTTACGTGGGGTCGCTAGTGTTGACGTCGCAACGGGTGCTGGCGACGCTGTCGTCGCTGCCCAAGCTGGCTGGCCCCACGGTCGATGTGCGCTGGGAGGAGGCGCAATCCGGGCCCGCAACAGCCGAGGTCGCATCGACCGGTCTGCACGTCGAAGTCGACGTCGGTCGCGTCGACTCGCGGTTCACCGGTCTTTTGTCGCTGCACTACAAGGCCACCATTCCCGGCGACGTGCTCACCGGACTGCCGCGCCGGTCGCTGGCGTTCGACGTGCCCCCCGAATATGTGTTCCGGGCGGTCGGCTTCGCCTACAGTCCCTGACGCGGCCAGCCGCGCAGATCCGGCCACGGCGGGCGGCGCAGCACCGCCAGAGTGCCAATCACCGCTGCCAGCAGACCGGTGATTACGCCGATCAGCCCTATCCGGTTCATGTCGACGGCTCCCACCCACGACGCCTTCTCGCCGCGGATGACGAACACCCCGAGCGGCGTAGCCGTCAGGCCGTCGCCGTAGCGACCCCCACCACGGATCCGGGCGGCGGTGATGACGGTGGTGCCGTCGACCATGTGGAAGGGCTCGCCGAAGACGCGACGGACCACGCCATCGGTGGGCAACTGGTCGAAGATGTCTGGAATTTTCATTGCACCGCTCCCCATCCGCCGAGTGCGTCTTATCTTGCCGCGACCGCGGCCTCCCACGCGATAGGCATCGCGGTTCCTACGATGGCCTTGTGACCGGTCAAGAGTTCAGC
>NZ_CAXUCH010000087.1:3668-7428 GCF_964249325.1 uncultured Mycobacterium sp.
CCGGGTGATCTCCGAACGCCGGGACATGCGCCGGTTCCTGCCCGGCAGCGTCATCCCCGACGACGTCTTATCGCGAATGCTCCAGGCTGCGCATGCCGCTCCCAGCGTGGGGTTGATGCAGCCGTGGCGGTTCATCCGCATCACCGACGACACATTGCGGCAGCGCATCCACGCCCTGGTCGATGAGGAGCGGCTGCTCACCGCCGAGGCGCTGGGCCCACGCGCCCAGGAGTTTCTGCGACTGAAGGTGGAGGGCATTCTCGACTGCGCAGAACTGCTCGTGGTGGCGCTGTGCGATGGCCGAGACGCCCACGTGTTCGGGCGGCGCACCATCCCACAGATGGACTTGGCGTCAGTGTCATGCGCAATCCAGAACCTGTGGCTAACGGCTCGCTCAGAAGGGCTCGGCATGGGGTGGGTCTCGCTGTTCGATCCGCGGCGGCTGGCAGCGTTGCTGTCCATGCCCGCCGACGCTGAACCGGTGGCGATACTGTGCCTGGGTCCGGTGCCCGACTTTCCGGATCGGCCGGCACTGCAATTGGACGGCTGGGCCTTGGCGCGGCCGCTGCTGGAGTTCGTATCGGAGAACGGCTGGCGCTTGCCCGCGGCCGCGACGCACCCAGAGTTCTCTGACTAGCCCGACAGTCGCTATTGGCTGGCGGCCACCGCGGCCAGCGGCGCCTGGGCGGTCGTCTCGACGGAAATCCACGCTGTCGGCGCGAAATGAATCGTGACGGCGGGACGCGGGAGCTGACTGCGTACAACGCTGAGGACGCCGTTACCGCCGATGCTGAATTCGCCGTCTACAGTCAGCGACTCGCCGCTGGCCAAATGCACCACAAACGATGCCACGGGCCGACTCCTTCCGCAGCGGGCAACAGTGTCAGGATTCTCCGAACGTTACGAGACGGCCCTTGCGACCGCCCTGCGGCAAATGACCGGCGGGCACACCGGCTCCCCGACCGACAGCGCCGACCAGGCCGCCATGCGACGATGACCTGCGGGTTGTCCGACGACACCGGCCGGTTGGCGCCGACCGACCACCTGGTCGTCGATAAAAATCACGGCTGCAAAAAGGGGGCCACAGCTCGCCTCAAGGCGCGCCCATGCAAGCTAGGGACGTGACGGCAATCGGCGACCGCGATGCGACGCAGCCCCGGCGCGACAACGTGCTGATCGTGCACTGGCATGACCTGGGACGCTATCTGGGTATTTACGGCCACACCGACGTGTCCAGCCCGCAGCTCGACAGGCTGGCACACGAGGGACTCCTTTTCACCCGAGCCCATGCCACCGCGCCGCTGTGCTCGCCGTCGCGGGGTTCACTGTTCACCGGCCGCTACCCGCACAGCAACGGGCTGCTCGGCCTGGCCCACCACGGCTGGGAGTACCGCTCGGACGTGCGGACCCTCCCTCAGATTCTCGCCGAATTAGGCTGGCACTCAGCGCTTTTCGGGATGCAGCACGAGACGTCGTATCCGAGCCGGCTGGGCTTCGACGAGTTCGACGTGTCGAATTCCTACTGCGAGTATGTGATCGACAAGGCGCAGGCCTGGCTGCGCGACCATGATGGCAGCCGCCCATTCCTGTTGACGGCCGGGTTCTTCGAAACACACCGACCCTACCCGCATGACCGCTACGAACCGGCCGACGCCACCGCTGTCAAGCTGCCGGACTACCTGCCCGACACGCCGGAGGTGCGCCAGGATCTGGCAGATTTTTACGGGTCCATCGCCACCGCCGACGCCGCCGTCGGCCAACTGCTGGATACGCTCGGCGACACCGGGCTGGACGCCAACACGTGGGTGGTGTTTTTCACCGATCACGGCCCGGCCTTCCCGCGAGCGAAATCCACGCTCTACGACGCCGGCACCGGCATCGCGATGATCATCCGACCACCCACCAGGCTGGCGTTAGCGCCGCGGGTCTACGACGAGCTGTTCAGCGGGGTGGACTTGGTGCCCACACTGCTTGAGCTGCTCGGCGTCGACCCACCCACCGACATCGAGGGCGTGTCGCACGCGCAGAACATTTTTGCTGCCGACAAGCACGCCGCGCGGGCACGCGAACACGTATACACTATGAAGACCTATCACGACTCGTTCGATCCCATACGCGCAATCCGCACAAAGGATTACAGCTACATCGAGAACTACGCACGCCGGCCGCTACTGGACCTGCCGTGGGATATCCAAGAGAGTCCGTCCGGGCAGGTGGTCGCACCGCTGGTGACGACGTCACGACCGGAGCGCGAACTTTACGATCTGCGTACCGATCCCGCTGAGGCAAACAACCTGTTGAGCGACCACAACCCTGATGGCGCGCAGGCGGTCGCAGCCGATTTAGCTGTGCGCCTTAATGATTGGCGCCAGCAGACGGGCGACGTCATCCCGTCTGAGTTTGCCGGAACTCGGATTTCGGAACGCTACACCGAAACCTATATCCAGATCCATCACAGGACACCGACCAGCCGCTCTGCGATCGCCGCGGACCGCGGGATCGAGGAAGAGGTCAAACACGCCGAGCACTAGTCGCTCAAGGCCGCAGCACGACGCGGATGCAGCCGTCTTCCTTGTTCTTGAACATGTCGTAGGCGCGGACGCCGTCTTCGAGCGGCAAGTCGTGAGTTATCAGCACCGACGGGTCCAGATCGCCTTGCTGAACATAGTCGAAGAACTGCCGGATGTAGCGATGCCCTTGTTGCTGCGCCGTTTTCACTGTTAGCCCTTTGTTGGTGACAACGCCCATCGGGAACTTGTCGGTCAGCCCGTAGACACCCAGCACTGCGACGATGCCGCCGTTGCGGCAGGCCAAGATCGCTTGGCGAAGCGCGGTGGCCCGGTCGGTTTGCAGACGCAGCAGTTGCTTGGTGCGGTCGTAAAGCTGCTGCAGCCCGGTGCCGTGACCTTCCATGCCGACGGCCTCGATACATGCATCAGGACCGCGGCCGCCGGTGGCTTCCCGCAGTGTTTCCTGGACGCTGCCCACGGCAGTGTAGTCGATCGTTTCGGCGCCGAGTTTCTCTGCTAGAGCCAGCCTTTCGGGTATGCGGTCGACGACGATTGCCCGTTCGGCGCCCGACAGCAAGGCGCTGCGTGCGGCCATCAACCCGACACCGCCCGCTCCCCACACCGCCACGGTGTCGCCCGCGTCGATCTCGCAGAAGTCGGCACCCATGTATCCGGTGGGCACCGCGTCGGACAGGAACAGCGCCTGTTCGTCGGTGACGTCGTCGGGGATCGCAAAGCAGTTGGCGTCGCCGAACGGCACCCGGATGTACTCGGCGTGTGATCCCTGGTAGCCGCCGAACGGATGGGTGTAGCCATAGATCCCTGCGGTCGGAAAGCCCAGAATCGGCTGCTGCAGTTCGGCATTCGGATTGGTGGTTTCGCACAGTGAAGTCAGGTCGTGCTGGCAGTACCAGCAGCGGTTGCAGGCGATGAACGACGGCACCACGACGCGGTCCCCGATCCGGGTATCGGTCACTTCGCGGCCCACTTCGACCACCTCGCCCATGAACTCGTGGCCGAAGACGTCGCCGGCTCGCATGCCGGGCAGGTATCCGTCGATGAAGTGCAGATCCGACCCACACGTGGTGGTGAGCCGGACCTTGACGATGACGTCATGCGGGTTCAACAGGATCGGGTCGTCGACGGTTTCGACCGATAGCTCGTTGATCCCGTTCCAGCACAGCGCTCGCATCGATGTTCCTCCGGCAGTCAGCGGGTTGATTCACGCGCGCTGGGGTTGTATCTGATGG
>NZ_CAXUCH010000087.1:7438-16489 GCF_964249325.1 uncultured Mycobacterium sp.
GTCTGCAGCAGCGCCCGGGCACGGTACAACAGCTTGTACGCCAGCGCGCCAGATAATAGCCCCGGCGCAGGGCTTTTGACGCGCAAAGTGACTTCGGTGCCCCGGCCATGCGGCGCCTCGCTGAAATCCAGCACGATCTCGCTGGCGATGGCGTCGTGTCGGCCGGAGTCGACGAAACGCAACCGCCGCTCCTCGGTGACCATCAGGCACTCCCAGCTGATCCCGTCCAGCGGCCCTTTTCTGATCACCACACGCAGCCGGTCATCGGCACCGGCTTTGACAACGTCGGCCACGCCGTCCAGCACCTGTGACAGCTGCTCGGGATCTCGGAAGAAACGTTGAACGGCTTCGTGCGGGCAGCCAATCGTCAGCGACTGCAATTGCTCACGTTGGCCCATCCGATGGATAACCGCACCGACCGCGTGCCGCAGCTGTTCCTTCGCGGTGTCCAGGGCAGCGTCCAAGTATCCCACCGATCATCTCCCTATCGCATTAACCGAGCCATACCCGATGGCCTGCTCACCAAACACCACCGGCGTGTCGGGCATTACGCTCACGTCGTGTCCACCACCCCCAAGTCGTATCTGGTGCTGGCCTCTCAGCGCAGTGGCAGCACGCTGCTGGTCGAGTCGCTGCGCGCCACCGGAAGTGCCGGCGAGCCCCAGGAGTTCTTTCAGTACCTGCCCAGCACCGGCATGGCGCCGCAGCCGCGGGAATGGTTCGCCGACGTCGAAGACGAATCGATCTTGCGGCTGCTGGACCCGCTCGACCCAGGCACACCGGACACCGCAACCCCGGTTGCCTGGCGCGAGCACATCCGCAGCTCAGGCCGCACCCCCAACGGAGTGTGGGGCGGCAAGCTGATGTGGAACCAGACCCCGCTGCTGCTGGAGCGGGCCGCGGGCCTGCCGGACCGCTCCGGCCACGGATTACGCTCGGCCATCCGCGACGTCATCGGCAGTGAGCCGGTTTTCATCCACGTCTACCGGCCCGATGTGGTGTCCCAGGCGGTGTCGTTCTGGCGGGCGGTGCAGACCCAGGTGTGGCGGGGCCGCCCGGACCCGGACCGTGACAAGCGGGCCGAATACCACGCCGGCGCCATCGCCCAAGTCGTCACGATGCTGCGCGACCAGGAAAAGGGCTGGCGCAATTGGTTCGCCGAGGAGGACATCAACCCGATCGATGTGTCGTATCCGGTGCTGTGGCGCAACCTCACCACCATCGTCAGCGATGTCCTGGAAGCACTCGGCGTTGATCGCCGCCTGGCGCCGGAGCCGGTGCTGGAGCGCCAAGCCGACCAGCGCTCGGACGAATGGGTGGACCGCTACCGGGAAGAGGCGCAGCAAAAAGGGCTTCCGGTGTAAGGACTCCCCGGGCCTACCTCACCTGGGCAACGACAAACACCCGCCGGAATGGGAAGAAGGTGGTGCCGTCGGGACGGGGCGGGTAAGCGTCGGCAAGCAGCGGGATGAGCCCTTCGCGGAACTGCTGCCACTGCTCGTCGTTGAGGCGTTCACGCACCGGAACCAACGCGGTGCCGGTGATCCACTCCAGCACCGGGTGCTCACCGGTCAGCTGGTGCAGGTAGGTGGTCTCCCACACGTCGACTGTGCAGCCGGCGTCGATGAGCAGCTCGGCATAGCGGGCGGGCGGCTGGACCGCTGAGCCGACCCGGAACGGAATGTCGCGCAGGGTTTTCGCGAACGGCTCACGACGAGCGACAGCCCGGACGGCGGCATGCGAAGGAGATTCGAAGTTGCCGGGCATTTGCACGGCGATCCACGAGCCGGGGCCCAGGCGACCGGCCCAGCGGACCATCAGCTCGGCATGCTCGGGCACCCACTGCATGGCGGAGTTGCTGATCACCACATCGGTGTCGCGCTGCGGCGTCCAGTCCCGCAGGTCACCGACGGTGGCGTCCAGCCCGCGCTCACGCGCCGCGGCGACCATCTCCGGTGAGCTGTCCAGCGCCTCGATCACCGCGTCGGGCCAGCGCCGCGGCAGCTGCAGGGTCAGGTTGCCGGCTCCGCAGCCGAGGTCGACGATCCGGCGCGGCCGTTCCGCACCGATCCGGGACAGAAGGTCGTAAAACGGCCGACCACGCTGGCTCGCGAAGGCCAGATAGACGTCGGGATCCCACATCTTGGCCCTCCCCGCTCAACGCCGCCTGCGTCGGCTGCTATAGACAACGGTATTACTCGATGCGCACCAAGCGAGGACAACCGATGCCTACCAGACCGCGGTGTGTTGCGTGACAGCGCCCGCCGATGAAGCCGCGCAGGTACGGCAGATCTGGTCGGCGTTGGGGCTGCCGGGGGTGATCGACGTGCACACCCATTTCATGCCCAAGCCGGTGATGGATAAGGTGTGGCGCTACTTCGACTCGGCCGGTCCGCTGGTCGGGCGTCCCTGGCCGATTGCGTACCGCATCAACGAATCTCGGCGACTGAAGACACTGCGGCAGTACGGGGTGCGCCGGTTTACCGCGCTGGTGTACCCGCACAAACCGCAGATGGCGGCGTGGCTGAACCAGTGGGCTGCGCAGTTCGCCCGCTACACGCCCGATTGCCTTGCCACCGCGACGTTTTACCCTGAACCCGAGGCCGCCGAATATGTCGAGAAAGCCATCTCCGGCGGTGTGCGCGTCTTCAAGGCGCACATCCAGGTGGGCCGCTACGACCCCAACGACCCGCTGCTCGACCAGGTTTGGGGACTCATCGAGGACGCGGGAATACCGGTCATCATCCACTGCGGGTCCGGGCCGGCCCCGGGCGCACATACCGGGCCTGAACCCATCCGCCGTCTGCTTGGCCGTTATCCGCGGCTGCCGTTGATTGTCGCGCACATGGGCATGCCGGAGTACGCCGATTTTCTCGACATCTGCGAGCACTATCCAGAGGTCCTGCTGGACACCACGATGGTCTTCACGCCGTTCGCCGAAGAAACCATGCCGTTTCCTCGGCCGCAGCTACATCGGTTGCCACGGCTGGGCGATCGCATCCTGTTCGGTAGCGACTTTCCGAACATTCCCTACGGCTACTCCGAGGCGATGCGCTCGCTCACCCGGCTGCCCGGTATCGACGACGACTGGTTGCGCGGGCTGTTCTACGCGAATGCTGCGCGACTATTCGGCGCACCAGAGTAGCGATGAGCGTGTCACGAATCGGCGCCACGATGAGCACCGCGCACCTCGCTGACGCTCGTCATTGACGTCTGTTAGCGAAATTAGTACGCTAGCCACCGTGGCTGCGACGAAATCGGCCAGGGCACCCGGTTCGGCTATTGGCGGCATGCGCGAGGCGCAGCGACTGCAGACGCGGGCGCGGGTGTTCGAGGCCACGGTGGCCGAAATCGGCCGGTCTGGTTTGGCTGGCGCAGATGTCGCGGCAATCGCCGCGGCGGCCGGCGTGTCGCGTGGCACCTTTTATTTCCACTTCCCGACCAAAGAGCACGTGCTGGTCGAGTTGGAGCGCGCCGAGGAAGCCAATATCGTGGCCAGCCTTCAAAAGTCCAAGCCCGGCGATCTGATGTCGCTGCTGACGCTGCTGGTGCGCCACGTGCTCGCCGCCGAACGGCGATTAGGCCCGGTGGTGTTCAAAGACATGCTAGGGCTGCACTTCTTGGCGACGCGGCCGGTCGAGGACGAGCTGATTGAGCATCCGCTCGCCGAGTTCCTCATCGCCGCGATGGCCGACGCGCAGGCCGCCGGAGGCGTGTCGCAGCATGCCGACGCCACAGAACTCGCGGTCATCTTCCTTACCGGGCTGTTCGCGCTGCTGGCCACCGGTGGTGCCGCACCGCGAAAGCGGAACGCGCTGCTCGACCAGTATGTCAAGACAATTGTTCAGGGAATCGAGGACCGATGAGCGCCTTGGGTATTGAGGGTTACCGCACCTATCTGGCGCAGCGCGACGGCGATGCCGATCTGCTGCATCGACGCCTTGCCGGCCGGGAGCAATTCTTCGCGGCATTGGAGGCCGATCCCGTCAGATCGACACGTGCGATCGACCGGGCCGTGTTCCTGCGCAACCTGCACCGCCGCCGACCCGAACCAAATCTGGACCGGCCGATGCTGTTTGTCTTGGCCACCGCCAAACTGAATCAGGCCGAACGGTTCGGGGTAGGCCTCGGCGAGACCTACGGGCTCAACAGCGGCGATGACATACCGCCCGAACGGGTGTACATGGAGCTCGAGGAGCACTACCACACCCGCCTACTGGCTTATGTACTGGAGGTGTTCGGTCTTCCGTTCCAAATAGTCCCGCCGCCGCTGGTAATGCGCCAGTTCATCAAGGTCGCTGTATTCCTCCCGGAGAGAATCAGATTCGCGTTCGTGGGGGCCGGCAGAGATGGTCGGTTGCGTGATGTTCGACGAGTTGCGTCGCATCGGCGTTGAACTGTTCGCCGACGAACCAGAGGTTGCCGCGCGGATCGAGCGGCTCTACAACGAGATCCTCACCGACGAGATCGGCCACGTCGGCTACTGCGCAGCACGCTGCACCGCCGCAGAACGGGCAATCATGCGCTGGCTATACCCACGGATCGGACGGCTCTTCGCTCGCCAGACCGCCGAGATCAGCCGCCTCGTGGATCGCAAGGAGCTTCATGCGCGGCTTGACCGGCCGTTCGACGTCGCGGAACTGGCCGCCGGACTGTCGAACGAGACGTTCCTTGCCGCACACCCCTGAACCCTAACGACAATCGCTGCCATGCGGCATAGCGCGCCGCGGTTGGCTCTTGAGGTTCAGACCGCGGCCGCGTGCCGTGGTCTCGACGGGACGGCACCTGCCGCGCTGGGCCACCGTAGCCTTTCCAGCAGGCTGACAGGCACGTCGGTGTGGCCGTCGAGGCGCCCCGTGGACAGCGGGTCCAGCGCCAACAGCGCGGGCCAGTGGTTTCCATCCTGCGGGGTGAGCCCCGGCAGCGGCGAGCTAGCGTTGGGCCGGGCTTCGGTGCGGAATGCGCATGCCACCGCCAGGGTGGGCCGCTCTTTCGCGCCGCTGATCTCAAGCGCCGTCCAGGTCTCGCGGGCGGCGTGCGACCGGATGGCCGCCAGCATGTCGGGCAGCGCCGAATCGGCGTTAACCCGGTACGCGGCAACGTATTCCGTGTTCCTATCGTGAATGCCCCTCCAGCTTTCCCGCGCTGAGCGGGTAAACAGCCGCGGAACGTCGTCGGCTGCGGCGGTGCTGACTGTCCATCCCAGCTCGCGCAGGTGGTCGGCGAGCCTGCGCACCGCGACCTCGGTGGTCGTGGGTAGAGGAATCTGCGGCGAGCGGGCGTGTAGGGCGGCCAGGTTGTCCGCGGCCGACACCGTCATCCCGATCCAGGTTTCCCGCTGCGGCACGCCGGTGTCCGATCCGGTGTCGCGGCTGGTGATGCGGATGGCGTCGGCGCGAATGCCGTAGCGGTCCAGGTAGGCGGCCATCAGCGGAAGCGGAAGCGCGTCAACGTGTTCTGCTGGGGGCCGGACGTGCAGAAGTGCGGTGGCCCGCACATCGACGCCTGGTTCGCGGTCTGGCCGCAGGCCGCTGTTGCGTCTGATCATCGCTACCCGTCGACGCAGGATCGTGGTGAAGTACAGTCCCCGCCAGCGGACCAACACAAGGATCAGCACGGCGGCGGCGACACCTAGGACCCAACGGTCGCGCATCGACTGCCAGGGATAGGCCAGCGCGGCGGCCGCGACGGCCAGCAACACGAGCGTGACGCGTCCAGTGCCCGGCCACTCGGTCGATCGGCGCAGGCTCACGAGGTGGGCTCCTTTCGTCGGCGCGCAGCGATCGCGGCGACAATTGCGACGGCCAGCGCGAGGACCGCGGTGCCGGCGAAGGCGACGATCCGCGGTGTGGGGTCTTTCGGTGCCGGTTCCGGCGGGGCGGCGAGCTGCTTGACTGGCGGTGCTTGCGAGTCGGTGCTGGCGGGCAGATCCCAGGTCAACGCGGCGACCGGGTCCACGGTGCCGGCGCCGACCACGTTGGAGGGTGCCCTGGCCGCCCTGTGCGCGGTTGCGCTGATGCGTTGGATCGCTTGCGTCGCCGTCAGTTGCGGGTACTTGCTGCGAACCAGTGCTGCGACGCCCGCCACATAGCCGGCCGCGTAGCTGGTGCCGCTGAGCGGTATCAACTGTTGTTTGTCGTTGGGCAGCGCGTTGGCCAAGCCGCCGTCGTCACGGTTGCTGACCGACACGATGTTTTCGCCGGGCGCGGCGATTCCGACCCATGGCCCGGCCATGGTGAACTTCGACGGTTGCGCGTCCGGCGTCAGCGACGCTACCGACAGCACGTAGGGCTGCCACCACGAGGGGATGGACACCGACGTGACGCCGGACCAGTTGCGTGGGTCGTCCGGACGGCTCAGGTCGGTGAGTGGGGTGGATTCGCAGGCGGTTCCACCCAACGAACCGATGGCCCCGGTGTTGCCGGCCGCGGCCACGATCACCGCGTCTTTGTCCACCGCTGCATAGCGGATCGCCGCGCCGAGCTGTGTCTGGTCGACGCCGCGGTCGGCCGGCAGGCAGGTCACCGTGGAGACGGCGATCACCCGGGCGCCGCGGTCGGCCGCATGCACGATCGCCCGGGCCAGCGCGGCCACGTCGGCCGACGCCTGGGCCAGCGTCGGGTCGCCGCCCGGCATCTTCGGCATGAATTTGCCCGACGCGGCCCGCACCGACAGCAGCCGCGCGGCGGGTGCCACACCCGAGAACCCGTCGTCGCCCGGCTGGCCGGCAACGATGCCGGCCACCAACGTTCCGTGCCCGTCGCAGTCGGTGAGCCCGTCGGTGGTCTCCAGGTAGTCTCCGCCGGGGTCGACGTTGGGCAGCCGCGGCCCGGGCCGCACCCCGGTGTCGATGATCGCCACCAATTGGCCCTCACCGCGCGAAAGACGCCAGGCTGCAGGGAGATTCAGCATCACCTGGTTGGGTGTGGTGACGCCGGGGTCGGTGCCCGGCATGACAGCGGAGGTGCTGCACTCGGCGCGCCGCTCCATCGGCTGCACTGGCCCCGGCGCGCCGTCCGGGGGCTTGGCCCCGGGGTCGACGACCGGCGGGGTGATCGCCAGCGCCGATGGACAGGTCCACATCACCGCAGCCAAAACAGCGGTGAGGCAGGCCAATCCGAAGCGTGTCATCGATTGAGCACCCAGCCGAACAGGCCGATCAAATAGGCCATTACCGGAATCAGGGAGCCGTCGAGACCCGACGCGGCGAATCCCAGCAGCCGCCGCAGCGGCAGCGAGTAGCTGTCCGGTGAGGCGATCCGTGGATTCAGGGCAACCACAACCAATACCAACACCAGTGCGGCGAGTACCCCAGCTGCCGACAATGCCGCCAGATAGCGTCCGGTTGCGGTGTAGAGCACCAGCAGCAACAAGCCGACCAGATACGGTTCGGCCAACAGCCAGGCCTTGCAGGCCGCCGAATCCCAGACCCGGGCACGCAGTGCGGCGGCCGCCGCGGTGGCCCCGACGACGTACCAGCCCAACACCGGCACGGTCTGTGGGTGCAGCGCGATCGCCACCGATCCCAGCACGCTGAGCAGCACAGCGGCGGCGATGAACCCGCTCTGGTGGGCGTCGCTGACACGCACCCGCCGCGGAAGGTCTTCCAAGACGTGCACCGACGGCGCCGACGGTGTGGGGTCTCCCGGCGCGGGGATGACCGGCAGCGGGAAACGCGCGCACAGCGCAGACAATTGAGCGGCCTCGACGGTGACCAGCAGCGCCACCACGATCAACCCACACCCGATGCTCAACAGCGGGAGCTGCCAAAGCAATTCGGCGCCAGCGGCCAGCAGGACCGCAGTCCCCAGCACCGTGGTGGCGGTGAAAACCCCGATGGCGAGCTCACGATCGCGAGCGGGCACGATCAGGCTGATAAGCGACCACGCGGCGACTCCAGCCGCGGCCAGCATCACGTGGGCCGGCCCGAAGGAGCCGGGTACCACCAACGTCAGGGCGGCGGCGATCGGCACCAACGCCGCGATCGACAGCGCGACGCCGGTGCGCGGTGAGCGCGCCCTGCTCACCAGACCGGCCAGCGCAGTCAGCACCGCGATCGCACCGACGGCGAACAGCCCCACCGGATCCTTGGTGACGACGCGGTAGGTGAGGGCCAGCCCGCTGGCCGCCACAATCGCGACGATGACCGCGGCAAGTGCCCCACGCTGGATATGGGTGATGCCCCACGGTTTGAACCGCGAAGCGGAGAAGATCACTGCGGCGTCGGCGATGTCCTCGACGATGCCGGGTGCGGCCGGGCCGGTGGGCACCGGCTGCAGCGCGAGCAAGTCGCCATCGACGACGCCGACCGTGTCCAAGCTGGCGTCCAAGCTGAACGGTGCCCCACCGATCGGCGCGAGGCTGAGCCGAGTCGGACTCGCCGCCTGGTCGGCGTCGCTGTCGCCGTCAGGAGCCACCAAACGCTGGACGGCGGGCAGGATTTCGCGCAAGGGCAGTTCCGCGGGCAGGGCCATTTCCGTCAGCCGGCTTTCAGCGAGGACGGCGACCCGCACGATTGGCATCACAGCGCTCGACATCACCGGGTCCTCAGGCGTGGATGGGACATGGATTCTCTTTCTCTCTTTGTGGGCCAGTGCTAGGGCGACTGGCTGGTGAAATCTCGCGATAGCCGCAGGCTCGGAAACCAATGGCCGTCTGGTAATTCGGACATCAACTGCTCGAGCGCGACGGCGATCGCAAACGGGGTCCCGGGCCGAAACGTCGACACCCATTCGCCGTCGAAGGCCCTTGACGGGCTGACCAGCACCCGGCCGGCGGTGGTGTCGACGACGCTCATCCCGACCTCGGTGGTGGTGTGCTGGCCGTCGCGGCGACAGCCGGCAACCACCTCGACGTAGCTGCGCGGCCCAGTGAACACCGACTCGACCACCGGACGTGCGGACTCCGGAATGCCCAGGTAGTCAACGACTTCGGTGAGCGGGGCGCCCGCGCGCAGCCGTTCGTCGGCGCGGGCGCCGACTCGGGCCGGAAGGCTGCACTCGTCGAACCGCGCCGGCGGTCGCTGTGCCAGGCCGCCGGCGCCGCCCGGGG
>NZ_CAXUCH010000088.1:0-16417 GCF_964249325.1 uncultured Mycobacterium sp.
TTTCTGAAGAATCGCACCATTGTCGCGGTTGTGCAGTCACTAGACGATCACCCGGACGTCCGAACTGCCTGTCTCGCAGTAGGACTCGACGACACCGAATTGGCGCCCTACCTGAACGCGCTCGGCGTGCTCGCCGCCTCCAACATGATCATTCCGCGGGAGAGCACGTGACGACGGCTGTCCCGCGGCTTGTCGAGCAGTTCGAACGCGGGCTCGACGCGCCGATCTGCTTGACCTGGGAACTGACCTACGCCTGCAACCTCGCCTGCGTGCACTGTCTGTCGTCGTCGGGCAAACGCGACCCGCGGGAGCTGTCCACAAAGGAATGCAAGGACATCATCGACGAGCTGGAACGCATGCAGGTGTTCTACGTCAACATCGGTGGTGGGGAACCCACTGTGCGACCGGACTTTTGGGAATTAGTGGAATACGCGACCGAGCACCACGTCGGGGTGAAGTTCTCTACCAACGGTGTACGGATCACCCCGAAGGTGGCCGCCCGACTGGCCGCCAGCGACTACGTCGACGTTCAGATTTCGCTCGACGGCGCGACCGCGGAAGTCAACGACGCCATCCGCGGACCTGGCTCCTACGTGATGGCGGTGCGGGCGCTGGAAAACCTGGCCGCGGCAGGGTTTTCCGATGCCAAGGTCTCCGTCGTGGTGACCCGGCACAATATCGACCAACTCGACGATTTCGCCGCGCTGGTAAGCCGTTACGGCGCCACGCTGCGGATCACCCGGCTACGGCCCTCAGGTCGCGGGGCCGATGTCTGGGACGAGCTGCACCCGACCGCCGACCAGCAGATCCGGCTATACGACTGGTTGGTCGCCAAGGGAGAACGGGTCCTGACCGGTGACTCCTTCTTTCATCTGTCGGGCCTGGGCGCACCGGGCGCACTGGCGGGCCTCAACATGTGCGGGGCCGGGCGGGTGGTGTGCCTGATCGACCCGGTGGGTGACGTGTACGCCTGCCCGTTCGCCATCCATGAGCGCTTCCTTGCTGGAAACGTCTTGTCGGACGGCGGGTTTGACAACGTTTGGAAAAACGCTCCGCTGTTTCGTGAGTTGCGCGAGCCGCAGTCGGCCGGCGCGTGCGGCAGCTGCAGCCACTACGACAGCTGCCGCGGCGGCTGCATGGCGGCCAAGTTCTTCACCGGTCTGCCGATCGACGGACCCGATCCCGAATGCGTGCAAGGCCACGGCGTGGCCGCGCTGGCTCGCGAACGGGTCAAGCCACGCCCGGCCGGTGACCACTCGCACCGAGGCGCCGGACCGGTGCCGCTGACGCTGACCACCCGCCGGCCGAAACGGCTCTGCAACGAGAGCCCGGTGTAGACATGGCCCGCGATCTTTGGTTTGAGACAGTCGCCATCGCCCAGCAGCGAGCCAAGCGCCGGCTCCCAAAGTCGGTTTACTCCTCGCTGATTGCCGCCAGTGAAAAAGGCGTGACAGTTTCCGATAACGTCGAGGCGTTCAGCGAGCTCGGTTTCGCGCCGCACGTTGTGGGTGCCGCGGGCAAACGTGATCTATCTACAACCGTTATGGGACAGCAGATTTCGCTACCCGTGGTCATTTCTCCCACCGGTGTGCAAGCGGTGCACCCGGACGGTGAGGTCGCGGTGGCGAGAGCGGCCGCGGCGCGCGGCACCGCAATGGGGTTGTCCTCGTTTGCCAGCAAACCGATCGAGGAAGTCATCGCGGCATGTGACAAATTGTTCTTCCAGGTGTACTGGCTAGGCGGTCGGGACGCCATCGCCGAGCGGGTCGAACGGGCACGCCAAGCCGGTGCGGTGGGTTTGATCGTCACTACCGACTGGACGTTCTCGCACGGACGCGACTGGGGTAGCCCGAAGATCCCGGAGGACATGAACCTGCGCACCATGCTGCGGTTGTCGCCGGAAGCGATTACTCGGCCGGGCTGGCTGTGGAAGTACGCCAAGACCATGCGTCCGCCGAACTTGCGGGTGCCCAACCATGGCAAACCCGGCGAGCCCGGTCCACCGTTCTTTGCCGCCTACGGGGAATGGATGGCGACTCCACCGCCCACCTGGGCTGACATCGCCTGGTTGCGGGAACTGTGGGGCGGCCCATTCATGCTGAAGGGTGTCATTCGGGTCGACGACGCTAAAAAAGCCGTGGATATTGGGGTTTCGGCGATCTCGGTGTCCAACCACGGCGGCAACAATTTGGACGGCACACCGGCCACCATTCGGGCACTGCCTGCCATCGCCGACGCGGTCGGCGACCAGATCGAGGTGTTGCTGGACGGCGGTATCCGGCGCGGCAGCGATGTGGTCAAGGCGCTGGCGCTGGGTGCCCGTGCGGTGATGATCGGCCGCGCCTACCTGTGGGGCCTGGCCGCGGCCGGCCAACCGGGGGTGGAAAACGTGCTCGACATCCTGCGGGCCGGGATCGACTCCGCATTGATGGGACTCGGACACGCCTCGGTGCACGATCCCGGCCCGGATGACGTCGTGGTTCCCCCGGGGTTTTCCCGTCCGCTTGGCGTCCCCGCGACCGGGGACCGCTAGGGCCAACAGATCGGTCGCGGGAATACTGATGCGGACGGGGCGGCCGTGGCTGAGGTGACCGGAAAAAACTTGTCCCGAGAGCCAACAACCGATGCACGCCAGGTGAATTCGTCCTACCATCGGCAAGTGGCTGTCCTCGCCGAACTCGGGAGCGTGACGTCGAGCCAGCTACGCAACATGCTGCCAGCAGTCCTTATCCCCGTGGGGTCCACCGAACAGCACGGCCCCCACCTCCCGCTGGACACCGACACGCGGATCGCGACCGCGGTCGCGCGAGATGCTGCCGCGCGCCTCGGTCAGCAGCCGCCGGACGCGGCGCACTGGCTGGTGGCGCCGGCCATCGCGTACGGCGACGCCGGCGAGCACCAGAGCTTCGCCGGAACAATCTCGATCGGCACCCAGGCGCTGACCGCGCTGCTGGTGGAGTACGGTAGGTCGGCCACCTGCTGGGCCCAGCGTCTTGCCTTCGTCAACGGCCACGGCGGCAACGTGGCCGCCTTGCGTCAGGCAGTTACTCGGCTGCGGAGCGAGGGGCGCGACGCCGGGTGGTGCCCGTGCGCCGCGCCTGATGCCGACGCGCACGCGGGACACACGGAAACCTCTGTGCTGCTGCACCTTTCGCCAGCCGATGTGCGGACTGACCGGATGTGCGCCGGCAACGGTGCACCGTTGGCAGAGCTGTTGCCGTCGATGCGCCGCGGCGGCGTCGCAGCCGTCAGTGAAGTCGGGGTATTGGGCGACCCGACAACGGCGACAGCAGCGGAGGGCGAGCGGATCCTTGCTGAAATGGTCGATGGCTGTGTGCGCCGGATCGCGCGTTGGGCTCCCGGCGCCGACGGGATGCTGACATGACCCAGAGCCGACTGCCAGACGGGTTCGCTGTGCAGGTCGACCGCCGCGTACGAGTGCTCGGTGAGGGCTCCGCCCTGCTCGGTGGGTCCCCTACCCGGCTGCTGCGATTGGCCCCCGTTGCCCGAGACATGCTCGACGGTGGTCGCCTGAAGGTCCATGACGCGCTCAGCGCAGAGCTGGCCCGGACCCTGCTGGATGCGACCGTGGCTCATCCCCGCCCAGCGGGCGGCCCGTCGCACCGCGACGTGACAGTGGTAATCCCGGTGCGCGACAACGCCTCTGGACTGCGACGGCTTGTGACGTCGCTACGTGGGCTGCGCATCATCATTGTTGACGATGGCTCGGCCGTCCCGGTCGAGCGAGACGACTTTACCGGGACGGGCGCTGATATCGAGGTGCTTCGTCATCCCCGAAGCAGAGGACCGGCCGCCGCGCGCAACACCGGGCTAGCCGCCTGCTCGACCGACTTTGTCGCTTTCCTGGATTCCGACGTGGTGCCGCGCCGAGGCTGGCTGGAAGCCCTTCTCGGCCATTTCTGTGACCCTACCGTCGCGCTTGTGGCGCCGCGGATCGTCGGTCTGCCGCAAAGCGACCATCTGCTCGCGCGTTATGAAGTGGTGCGTTCATCGCTGGACCTGGGTCAGCGGGAAGCGCCGGTGATCCCCTATGGGCCGGTGTCGTATGTCCCGAGCGCAGCGATCATCTGCCGGACCAAGGCGCTTCGTGAGGGCGGCGGGTTCGACGAGACGCTGCGCGCCGGCGAGGACGTCGACTTGTGCTGGCGGCTCGTGGAATCCGGTGCCCGGCTGCGATACGAGCCGATCGCGCTCGTGGCGCACGATCACCGCACGCAGCTGCGGGATTGGCTTTTGCGCAAAGCCTTTTACGGCAGCTCTGCGGCTCCGCTTTCTGCGCGTCATCCAGACAAAACAGCACCGCTGGTGATTTCCGGCTCGGCGCTGGCCATGTGGATTCTGTTGGCGATCGGCTCGACGATCGGGTATCTGGCGTCGCTGGCCGTCGCTGCGCTCACGGGCCGACGCATAGCCAAGAAGATGCAGGGCGCCGAAACTCGTGTTTGGGATGTCGCGGTCGTCGCGGCACGCGGGTTGTGGTCCGCCGCGCTGCAATTGGCGTCAGCCGTCTGCCGGCACTACTGGCCCGTCGCGCTCGCCGCCGCCATCGTGTCCCGGCACTGCCGGCGGGCGGTGATCATCGCGGCGATCATCGATGGGGTCGTGGACTGGGCCAATCACAAGATCGAGAGCGACGGCGACATCAAACCGGTCGGGCTGCTGCCCTACCTGGCGCTCAAGCGCCTGGACGATCTGGCCTACGGCCTTGGTGTGTGGGGCGGGGTAGTGCGGGAGCACAACCTCGGGCCCCTCAAGCCGCAGATCCGGCCCTGACCGCGGCCTTGACCGCAGCCATCCCGCATAGCGATGTGCTGATCGTGGGTGCGGGAAGCGCTGGATCGGTAGTAGCGGAAAGACTTTCCCGCGACCCCGGTTGCGTGGTGACGGTATTAGAGGCCGGTGTGGCGCTCACCGATCCCGAGCTGCTGGCGCAGACCACCAACGGGTTGCAACTGCCGATCGGTGCAGCCAGCCCGCTGGTCCAACGTTATGATGCTCAGCTCACCGAGCGGCCAGCTCGCCGAATGCCGATTGTGCGTGGTGCGACTGTCGGTGGTTCTGGGGCGGTCAACGGTGGCTATTTCTGCCGTGGGTTGCCACGTGACTTCGACAGGGTCGAGGCGCCGGGATGGCGATGGGCCGATGTACTGGACCACTTCCGCGCGATCGAGACCGATTTAGACTTCGATGGTCCGGCACACGGCCGTAACGGCCCGATCCCAGTTCGACGCACGCGTGAATTCGTCGGCACCACAGAGTCTTTCATAGCTGCTGCGCAGCGCGCCGGTTTTGGCTGGATCGATGACCTCAACGATATCGGAGCCGAATGTGGAATGCCCGCCGGCGTTGGTGCTGTCCCGCTCAATATCGTCGACGGTGTCCGCACGGGGTCAGGGGCCGGGTTTCTGCTGCCCGCGCTGAACCGGACCAACCTGACGCTGCTGGAGCGAACACGGGCGATACGGCTACGGTTTTCCGGCACCCGGGCAGTCGGCGTCGACGCGATCGGCCCTGGAGGGGCGATCGCAGCAGCTGCTGATCGAATCGTCTTGTGCGCAGGTGCAATTGAATCGGCGCACTTGTTGATGCTGTCGGGTGTCGGGGACGAGGCCATGTCGCGAGCCGTCGGCGTGCGCGTGCTGGTACCGCTGCCGGTCGGGATGAGTTGCAGCGACCACCCCGAATGGGTGTTGCCCACCAGCTGGGCGGTGGCCCCCCAGCGCCCGGTGCTCGAAGTGGTACTGAGCACTACCGATGGCATTGAAATACGGCCATACACAGGAGGATTCGTCGCTATGGTGGGCGGCGGCGGCACCGGTTACCCAGATTGGCCGCATATCGGGGTAGCGCTCATGCAGCCACGAGCGCGCGGCCGCATCACCCTGGTCTCTGCCGATCCGCTTGTGCCGCCGCGCATTGAGCAACGCTATGACAGCGAGGCCGACGACGTCGCCGCTTTGCGTCGGGGCAGCGAACTTGCGCGGGAACTAGCAGGCGCAGCCGCCCAAGTCGGGGCACCGTTGTGGTCGACGTCGCAACATCTGTGCGGCAGTGCGCCGATGGGCAGCCAGCAGGACCCCGCTGCCGTGGTCGACCATCGTTGCCGGGTACGCGGTATCGAGCGCCTCTGGGTGGTCGACGGCTCAATTCTGCCGGCGATCACCAGCCGCGGACCGCACGCCACTATTGTGATGCTCGCGCACCGGGCCGCCGAGTTCATCGAATGAGATGCGCGAGCTGGCTCGTGCACGGCGCACCAGCCGCAGTTGGCGGCCGTCGCGGCCGGGGGCCCACAGGCCGATCAGCAGCGCGGCAACGGCCACGATTACCGCCATTACCATCGTCGAAGCGTGCATCGCCGTCAAGAACGACGCCTTGCTGACCTCTGCCAGATGGCTACCTTGGGGCCCAAGCCGGCTTGCGACCTGGACTGCCTTGGCCAGCGAGTCTGAAGCCGGACGGCGAACCGCGTCGGGAAATGCCGTCAACCGCGGCACCAGCTCTTGGGTGTAGCGTCCGGCCAGTATCGAGCCCGCGACGGCGATTCCCAGCGCCGCGCCGAGCTCACGGGTGGTGTCGTTGACGGCCGAAGCCACACCCTGATTTTCGTCGGGAACCGCGCCCATGATCGCCGACGTCGTTGGCGCGGTGCATAATCCGATCCCACCGCTGAGGATCAGCGCTGGCCAAGCCAGGTCGAAATACGACGAATGCAGCGCGAGCCCGCCCATGCACACAAATCCCACCGACATCATCAGCATGCCTACGACCAGCACAAGCCGCAGACCCAGCTTCGGTACGTACCAGAAGGACAACGCCGACAACGTCGCCAAGGGCACCATGAACGGACCGAAGGCCAGCGCGGTCATCAAGGGCGAGTAGCCCATGATCTGCTGGACGTATTGCATGCCGAGATAAAAGAACCCGAAGGTCGCACCGAACAGAATGGCGATTGTTCCTACGCCGGTGGCGAAACCGGGATCACCGAACAACCGGACATCGAGCAACGGTTGCGGGCGCCGCAATTCGACAACCCCAAATATCGCCGCGACCGCCCGCCCGGCAGCGATTCCGCCCCACACCACCGAATTGCCCCACCCTCGGGTGGGGGCTTCGAGGATTGCGTACACTAGCACCGCGACGGCGGCGCCGATGAGCGCCGCTCCCAGCCAATCGACTCGCGGAGCGTCGGCCTCGCGCGACGAGGACACCGTGCACGCCAGCACGAAAAGCGCCCCACCTGCAGCACCCAGTGCCCAGAAGATCGACTGCCAGTGCCAAAAGTGAAGTAGCAGGCCAGAACCGAACATGCCGAAAACTCCACCCGACCCGGCGACACCGGCCCAGATGCCAACGGCCTTCATTCGCTCCTCTTTCGGATAGGCCACGGTCAGCAGCGACAGCGTCGCCGGCATCACAAACGCAGCGCCAGCACCGGCCACGCTCCTGGCCACGATGATCTGCATGGGGCTGCCGAATACCGCCGGTGTCACCGAGGCAGCCGAAAAAATGAGCAAGCCGACCAGCAATGCGCCGCGCCGGCCATAGCGGTCGCCGATCGCTCCGGCGGGCAGCAGCAAACAGGCAAGCACCACCGTGTATCCGTCGACCACCCAGTTCAATTCTGACTGGGTTGCGCCCGTCACCTTGGCGATATCGCTTAGCGCGGTATTGAGCGCGACCATCGACGCGACTACCAGCGACACGCCGATGCAGGCGACGGTCAGTGTCCAGATTCGTGCGCGATCCCCGATTAGCGCAACGCCACCCACCGCACCACTAGGCTGGTCACGCCGAATGAGGGTGTCGACCATAGGACGTGCCTCCTTTGCGGTGGCTAGGCACTTTCGAGACTAACAGTCTCGTAGATAGACGGCTAGTCTTGTTCGAAACAGGAGGTGGTCCACATCGCCGACCGGAGTACCGATCCGCGGCCAGCGCGTTCTCGCGCTCGTTTGCTGGAAGCCGCCACCGCGTTGCTTCGGTCTGGGGGGCCCAGTGCGGTGACCATCGATGCGGTCACTCGTGGCGCCAACGTGGCCCGAGCCACTCTGTACCGCCACTTCCCAAGCGGAAATGATTTGCTGGCAGCTGCATTTAACAGCCTACTCCCGCCGGCGCCGATGCCGCCGGACGAAGGTTCGCTGCGCGACCGGCTCATCGCTTTGGTACTGGCCGAGGCGGAGTTGATCGCGGAGGCGCCCGGCATGCTGACCGCGATGTCCTGGATGGCGCTGGGCGGCGACCTCGAGCAGTTGCCCGAACCGCGTCACACCGCCGATAGCCCTGCGCTGAGCAGCCTGCGGGAACGCATCGCCCAGCAGTACGCGGCCCCGTTCGATGCCATTTTCGATAGCCCGGAGGCGGCCGAACTGGGCGAGATCGATCGCTCCCGCGCGATCGCGCTCCTGATCGGCCCATTGGTTTTGGGCCGGTTATCCACCTTGCCTGATTTCGACTACCGCGAGTGCGCCTATGCAGCAGTCGACGGGTTCCTGTACGTGCACCGCGAGCAAAGCAAGAGCATCACCGCAACTGATAGCGGATCGGCAGGTGCTTCAGACCGCCGACAAATACGGTAGCGATAAGTTCCGGCTCGCCGTTCAGCTCAATAGATTTCAGCCGCGGTAGCAGCTCGGTGAAAAAGCTGTTCACCTCCATCCGGGCTAGTGCGGCGCCCAGGCAGAAGTGCACCCCGTATCCAAAAGCCAAGTGCTTGTTGGGATCACGCCCCACATCGAAGCGGAACGGGTCGTCGAACACCGCCTCGTCGCGGTTGCCGGAAACGTAGGACAGATAGACCGACTCGCCTTTGGCGATCGGCACACCGCGGACGACGGTGTCCTCGGTGGCGGTGCGCATGAATTCCTTGACCGGAGTGACCCAGCAAATCATCTCTTCGACGGCTAGCGGCATCAGCTCCAGGTTGTCGGTGAGTCGCTTTCGCTGATCGGGGTTTTCGATCAGCGCATGCAGGCCACCGGCAATGGTCGCGCTGGTGGTGTCATGGCCGGCCGTGGCGATGATTACGTAATACGAGGCGGTCTCGACGTCCGACAGTGGTTGACCGTCCACGCGGGCATTGGCAATCGCGGACGCGAGATCCTCGGTTGGCTGCGCACGCCGCGATGCGGTGAGAGCGCTGAAATAGCCGAAGAAATCGAGCAATACCTGGAGTTGTTCTTCGGGGGTGTTGCCGCGTTTGAATTCGGCGTCGTCGCCGCCGAAGAGCTCCTGGGTGAGCTTTAGCATCCGCGGGAAATCCGATTCTGGTAGGCCCAGCAGCGACAATATGACGTACAGCGGATAGTTGACGGCAACCTCTTGCACGAAGTCGCACTCGTTGCCGGCGGCCATCTTGTCGACATAGATCTTGGCCAGTTCGTCGACGCGGACCTTCAGCGCCCGCATCGCCTTGGGCCGAAACCAGTCCGCGCCGATTGCCCGCACCACCCGGTGCTGCGGGTCGTCCATGTGGATCAGCGTGCGCAGGCCAGTCCCCGCTTCTAGTTGGGCCCGCGCGATGTCGTCGTTCTCCGCGGTCTGCAGCAGCGGCCGGGGTTCGTTGATCCACAAGTTGTTGGCCCGCTCGATTTCCATGATGTCGGCGTGTTTGGTGATCGCCCAGAACGGCCGGTAGGGCGGACAATCGACCAGCGACACCGGGGCGTGGACGCGTAGATGAGCCAGCGCCGCATGCAGGCGTGGCTCGTCGGTGTAGGCGGTCGGGTCGGCGAATACCTTCGCAGCCTCGTCAATGATCGGTGTGCTCATCGGACTCCTCGCGTCGCTGGGCTGTCATCAGTGTCAGGGATTTGCGACGCGGGGGGAGCGGTTTGCGTCGATCCGTTGGCCCCGCCTTGTCCTAGGCTCGGTTTCGTGCGAATCGCACTACCACGCGTGGGGGCCATCGCGGTGTTGGTGACCGCGATGTTGGTGGCGGCATGCGGTCATGGCGGCGTTCTGCCACGGCAAAAGTCGGCCTCGGATCGCACGGGCCCAGCAGACGCCGGCGTAGTCCGCACCGCCTTTGGTCTGGTGCGTGGTCAAGTGGCTGCCGATTACCGGCTGTTCCAAGGAATTCCGTACGCGGCGCCCCCGGTGGGGCCGCTGCGCTGGCAGCCGCCGCATCCGCCGGCGCCGTGGCATGGGATGCGGGATGCCAGTAAGCCGGGCCCGCAGTGCATGCAAGAAAGCCGCGGCCGAAAGGCGACCGGCGAAGACTGCCTGACACTCAATGTGTGGACGCCACCGCTCAAGGCGACCGCCGAGAAACATCCGGTGATGGTGTGGATCCATGGCGGCGGCTTCGTCAACGGCAGCGGCGACATCTACAACTCGCGGTGGCTGGTGGGGCAGGGCCACATCGTCGTCGTCACCATCAACTACCGGTTGGGCGCGCTCGGATTTCTGGCTCACCCGTCGCTCGGCGAGGGCGATCGTGTCGGCAACTACGGGTTGGCCGACCAGCAAGCGGCACTGCGCTGGGTACGCGACAACATCGCCGACTTCGGCGGGGATCCGACCAGAGTCACCATCGCCGGGGAATCGGCCGGCGCGATGTCGGCGTGCGATCACCTGGTGGCACCGGGATCGGCTGGGCTGTTCCGCGCGGCAATCATGCAAAGCGGTCCGTGCCAGGCGCAGGCCGACCTAGCGACCGCGCAGCGCAGCAGCCTGGACTATGCGGCGTCGGTGGGATGCGCCGATCCCGGCACCGCCGCGCAGTGCTTGCGCGCGCTGCCGGCCACCAAGCTGGCCCGACCGCCATGGTATGTGCGGATCGGCGACTCAGACTCGTTGTCGGGTCCGGCGACCGGGACAGCGACGCTGCCGGTCAACCCGGTCGCGGCGATCGTCGCTGGCCGCGCAGCCAAGGTTCCGGTGTTGATCGGCACCAACCAGGACGAATTCACGATGTTCACCGCGCTGCGGTATCTGAGGCTTGGCCGCACCATGACGGCCGCGGAGTATCCACGTGTGCTGGCCGATATTTTCGGTCCTGACGGTCGAGCGGTGGTGTCGCACTATCCACCCGAGCGCTACGGCGGCGACGTGTCGCTCGCCTACGCCGCCGCGGTGACCGACGGTGTATTCGCTTGCGTCGCTGACCGAATGGCCGAAGGGCTGCGTCGGGGACCGCCGGTGTATGCCTATGAATTCGACGACCGCGGGGCTCCGGCGCCCAACCCGCTGCGCCGTGCGCCGTTCCCGGTCGGTGCCAGCCACTCGCTGGAGTTGCGCTACCTGTTCGCGGTCGGCGGGGCGCCCGCGCTGAGCCCGGCCCAGCGCCAGCTGTCCATCCAGATGATCGATTACTGGACGCAGTTCGTCACGACCGGCGTACCCAAAGCGGCCGGCCAACCCGGCTGGCCGCCGCTGGGCGGCGATCCGGCGCACAGCCCATACATGTCGCTGCGGCCTGACGGCAGCAGGGTGGTCAGCAACTTCGCCGAGTCGCACCAATGCCGGTTCTGGGCGAGTTTGAAAGGAAAGCGCTAGGGGCCTGCGGCGGCGCGCCGAGACTGCGGTCATGGCGTGCAATCGTGCTCGACAGGCGCGGTACGTGCAGCCTCGACGCCACTACCGCAGTCTCGCCGCCACTACCGCAGTCTCGCCGCCACTACCGCAGTCTCAGCCGGCAACCGCGCCATCGCCGCCGCCGAGAACAGCCGCGTGCCGCCCGTGAGGCCAGACAGACGCTGCCAAGCCTGATCGGTAACGCTCGGACCGGGCATGCCGCTCACCTCACTGGGGAGTAAGAAACCGCTGCGCCCGGGCGGCTGAAGATTTGGCCAATACCATGATCTAGGGCATACTGTTCAGGTTGCCTTGCGCCGGGTTCGCGCCTGGCCAGGCATCCGACCGGCGCCCTCACGGGCGCGTCCGGTCCCAACCTCGGAGCGCGACGATTTTGAACGCGAACGAGGCTGTGCGTGGGCGACACACCCGAGCGCGGGGACCGGTGGACCAGGACAGGTAAACAGCGGCGCAATATCCGGCGCGGCGGTGGATCGAGCAAGTTCGATCGGCGCTGGGCACACCGGGTCGAGGACATGGGAAGAGTGAGGTAGGAGACGCGTGGCGGGACAGAAGATCCGCATCAGGCTCAAGGCCTACGACCACGAGGCCATTGACGCCTCGGCGCGCAAGATCGTCGAGACGGTCGTGCGCACGGGTGCCAGCGTGGTCGGTCCGGTGCCGCTGCCGACCGAGAAGAACGTGTACTGCGTCATTCGATCCCCGCACAAGTACAAGGACTCGCGGGAGCACTTCGAAATGCGCACCCACAAGCGGCTGATCGACATCCTCGATCCGACACCGAAGACGGTGGACGCGCTGATGCGCATCGATCTGCCGGCCAGCGTCGACGTCAACATCCAGTAGGAGTTTCCGAAGCAATGGCGAGGAAAGGCATTCTCGGCACCAAGCTGGGCATGACGCAGGTGTTCGACGAGAACAACAGAGTTGTCCCGGTGACGGTGGTCAGGGCCGGGCCGAATGTGGTTACGCGCATCCGCACTCCCGAGCGCGACGGCTACAGCGCCATTCAGCTGGCCTACGGCGAAATCAGTCCGCGCAAGGTCAACCGGCCGCTGACCGGTCAGTACAACGCCGCCGGTGTCAACCCGCGCCGGCACCTGGCCGAGCTGCGGCTCGACGACCCGGAGGCGGCCGCCGAGTACCAGGTGGGCCAGGAGTTGACCGCCGACATCTTCACCGACGGCAGCTACGTCGACGTGACCGGCACCTCCAAGGGCAAGGGCTTTGCCGGCACCATGAAGCGGCACGGGTTTCGCGGGCAGGGCGCCAGCCACGGCGCTCAGGCGGTACACCGACGCCCAGGTTCGATCGGCGGCTGCGCTACCCCGGCGCGGGTGTTCAAGGGCACCCGGATGGCCGGCCGGATGGGCAACGACCGCGTGACGACCCAGAACCTGTTGGTGCACAAGGTCGACGCTGAGAACGGCGTGCTGCTGATCAAGGGCGCCATCCCCGGGCGCAGGGGCGGCCTGGTGATGGTGCGCACCGCGATCAAAAAGGGTGAAAAGTAATGGCAGCCATCAAGATTGAGGTCAAGACGCCGGACGGCAAGACTGAGGGCTCGGTAGAACTGCCGGCGGAGCTGTTCGACGTCGAAGCCAACATCCCGTTGATGCACCAGGTGGTCACCGCGCAGCGGGCGGTTGCCCGCCAAGGCACACACTCGACAAAGACGCGCGGCGAGGTGCGCGGCGGCGGTCGGAAGCCGTACCGGCAGAAGGGCACTGGCCGCGCCCGGCAGGGCTCGGTGCGGGCCCCCCAGTTCACCGGCGGCGGTACCGTGCACGGTCCCAAGCCCCGTGACTACAGCCAGCGCACCCCGAAGAAGATGATCGCCGCAGCGTTGCGCGGTGCGCTTTCGGACCGGGCACGCAACGGCCGCATCCATGCGGTCACCGAAATCGTGTCGGGTCAGACCCCGTCGACCAAGAGCGCCAAGGCGTTTCTGGCCACGCTGACCGACCGCAAGCAGGTCCTAGTAGTCATCGGGCGCAGCGACGAAACCGGAGCCAAGAGCGTGCGCAACCTGCCCGGCGTGCACGTCCTGGCGCCTGACCAGCTCAACACCTATGACGTGCTGCACGCCGACGACGTGGTTTTTTCCGTCGAGGCGCTCAACGCCTACATCGCTGCCAACAGCACGAGCGCTGAGGAGGTTTCGGCCTAATGGCGACCGTCACCGACCCCCGCGACATCATCCTGGCGCCGGTCATCTCGGAGAAGTCCTACGGGTTGATCGACGACAACGTCTACACGTTTTTGGTGCACCCTGACTCGAATAAGACGCAGATCAAAATCGCGATAGAGAAGATCTTCTCCGTCAAGGTGGTGTCGGTCAACACCGCCAACCGGCAGGGTAAGCGCAAGCGCACCAGGAGCGGCTACGGCAAGCGCAAGAACACCAAGCGCGCCATCGTGACCCTGGCGCCAGGCAGCAAGCCGATCGACCTGTTCGGGGCACCGGCGTAGCCGAGGATAGAAAGACTTAGCAGAGATGGGAATTCGCAAATACAAGCCGACGTCTCCCGGCCGTCGCGGTGGCAGCGTCTCCGATTTCGCGGAGATCACCCGCTCGACCCCGGAGAAGTCGTTGGTGCGCCCGTTGCACGGCCATGGTGGGCGCAACGCGCATGGCCGGATCACCACCCGGCACAAGGGCGGTGGCCACAAGCGCGCGTACCGGATCATCGACTTCCGTCGCAACGACAAAGACGGCATCAACGCGAAGGTCGCGCACATCGAATACGACCCCAACCGCACCGCCAACATCGCGCTGCTGCACTACCTGGACGGCGAGAAGCGCTACATCATTGCGCCGCAGGGTCTTTCGCAGGGCGATGTGGTGGAGTCGGGACCCAACGCAGACATCAAGCCGGGCAACAACCTGCCGCTGCGCAACATCCCGGCCGGTACGTTGATCCACGCCGTGGAGCTGCGGCCAGGCGGCGGTGCCAAGCTGGCCCGCTCGGCCGGGTCGAGCATCCAGTTGCTCGGCAAAGAAGGCACTTACGCGTCGCTGCGGATGCCAAGTGGTGAAATCCGCCGGGTCGACGTGCGGTGTCGCGCCACGGTCGGCGAGGTCGGCAACGCGGAGCAGGCGAACATCAACTGGGGCAAGGCCGGTCGGATGCGGTGGAAGGGCAAGCGCCCGTCGGTCCGCGGTGTGGTGATGAACCCGGTGGACCACCCGCACGGCGGCGGCGAGGGCAAGACCTCCGGTGGCCGTCACCCGGTCAGCCCGTGGGGCAAGCCCGAGGGCCGTACGCGCAGGCGTCACAAGCCCAGCGACAAGCTCATCGTCCGACGCCGGCGCACCGGCAAGAAACACTCGCGCTAGGAGCAGCCGATGCCACGCAGCCTGAAGAAGGGTCCGTTCGTCGACGACCATCTGCTCAAGAAGGTGGACGCACAGAACGAGAAGAACACCAAGCAGGTCATCAAGACCTGGTCGCGGCGGTCGACCATCATCCCGGACTTCGTCGGCCACACCTTCGCCGTGCATGACGGCCGCAAGCATGTGCCAGTGTTCATCACCGAGGCGATGGTGGGCCACAAGTTGGGCGAATTCGCGCCGACGCGCACCTTCAAGGGACACATCAAAGACGACCGGAAGGCCAGGCGCCGATGACCGCCGCTACCGAATTCCCGTCGGCGGTCGCCAAAGCCCGGTTCGTGCGGGTGTCGCCGAGGAAGGCGCGCCGGGTGATCGACTTGGTCCGCGGTAAGCCGGTGGCCGAGGCGCTCGACATCCTGCGCTGGGCACCGCAGGCGGCCAGCGAGCCGGTGGCCAAGGTGATTGCCAGCGCTGCCGCCAACGCGCAGAACAACAACGGCCTGGACCCGGCCACCCTGGTCGTGGCCACCGTCCACGCCGACGACGGCCCGACCGCCAAGCGCATCCGCCCGCGCGCTCAGGGGCGCGCCTTCCGGATCCGTCGGCGCACTAGCCACATCACGGTGGTGGTCGAAAGCCGGCCGGTCAAGGATCAGCGGGCCGCTCAGTCGTCGCGATCCCGCCGCGCCCAGGCCAGCAAGGCCGCCGCCACCAAGGAAGCGCCCGCCAAGAAGGCGGCTGCGAAGGAAGCGCCCGCCAAGAAGGCGTCCGCCAAAGCGCCTGTCAAAAAGGCACCGGAAAAGAAGGCAACCGCCGCCAAGGCGCCTGCGAAGAAGGCGCCCGCGAAGAAAGCATCCGCAACGAAGTCCAGCGAGACTTCGCAGACTTCTTCAGAGACTTCTGAAGCGAAGGGAGGCTCGCAGTAGTGGGCCAGAAAATCAATCCGCACGGCTTCCGGCTGGGCATCACCACCGACTGGAAGTCGCGCTGGTATGCCGACAAGCAGTATGCCGAGTACGTCAAGGAGGACGTCGCGATCCGGCGGCTGCTGTCCAGCGGGCTGGAGCGCGCAGGTATCGCCGACGTGGAAATCGAACGCACGCGTGACCGGGTTCGGGTCGACATCCATACCGCGCGCCCGGGCATCGTGATCGGACGTCGCGGCACCGAGGCGGACCGCATCCGCGCCGACCTGGAAAAGTTGACTGGCAAGCAGGTTCAGCTCAACATCCTCGAAGTGAAAAACCCTGAGTCCCAAGCACAATTAGTCGCCCAGGGAGTTGCCGAGCAGTTGAGCAACCGGGTGGCGTTCCGCCGGGCGATGCGTAAGGCCATCCAGTCGGCGATGCGTCAGCCCAACGTCAAAGGCATCCGGGTGCAGTGCTCGGGCCGCCTCGGCGGTGCGGAGATGAGCCGCTCGGAGTTCTACCGCGAAGGCCGCGTTCCGCTGCACACCCTGCGCGCCGACATCGACTATGGCTTGTACGAAGCCAAGACCACCTTCGGGCGCATCGGTGT
>NZ_CAXUCH010000089.1:0-16383 GCF_964249325.1 uncultured Mycobacterium sp.
GCCCATCGGCTGCCAGCCGGGCTCGGAGAAAAACTCGGTTTTGAAAGGCACACCTCAGTCGACCTGCCAGTTGAAGTGATCGACGCTGCCGGCGCAGTAGTCGGCGATGCGGTTCTCGTCGGCGCCGGGCCCCATCGCGACATTGAGGAAGGCCGCCATGTTGTCGACGGAATCTTCGAATCCACAAGCCTTTTGCAGCGGTGTGCCACCACCGAGGTAGATGAACCCACCCGCCATGGCCGCCGCCCCGCCCCATGAGCCGCTGCGTTCGAGCACTAAGACGTCGGCACCGGCTCTGGCCGCTTCGACCGCCGCGGCTGCGCCGGCCACACCGTACCCGGCGATGACGACGTCGGCCTCGTGGTCCCACGTGCCGATCGACGACGCCGGGACGGGATGGACGTCGGCGGCCAATGTCACGGGCGCATCGCCACCGGCAGGTCGCTCACCCACTGATGGCCCCAATAGGAATCAGCTGTGATTTCTTCTGCCGTGTAATAGGTTTCGTCGACGCGCATGCCGTCGGTGCCGAACTCGATGTCCCAGCCGCCGGGCGCGCGCACGTAAAACGACACCATCTTGTCGTTGGTGTGTCGCCCGAGCGTCGAGGACAGCTGGAAACCCTCGGCATTGACGCGGTCCAGCGCCTGCCCCACTGTGTCGAGGCTGTCCACTTCCACCATGATGTGGACCAGGCGTGGGTCGCGCTGATGTGCGGCGGGGACAATGGCAAGGCTGTGGTGGCGCGCGTTGATCCCCAGGAAGCGCACCCGCACCGGGCCGAACTCCTTCGGTAGCGGCACCCGAAACGCGCCGCGGGAATGAAAACCCAGTACGTCGGTGTAGAAGTCGCAGAGCGCATTGGGATCGGTTGCCGGCATGACGACGTGGCCCATGCCCTGGTCGCCGGTGACGAATTTCGCGCCGAACGGGGTGACGACCGGACTGTGGTCGAGCACTGCGCCGTGAAACACCTCGAGCGTGGTGCCTGCTGGGTCCTCGAAGGTGATCACCTCTTCCACCCGGCGGGCCTCGGCCTCGTCGGTGGACAGCTGCTTGAACGCCACCCCGGCAGCGTCGAGCGTTGCTTTGACCCGCTGCAGCGCCGGGTGGTCGCGCACTTCCCAGCCGACGGTGAGTACTCGGTCGGTTTTACCGGGCACCACGATGAGCCGGGCGGCGCGCTCATCCATCCGCAGGTATAGCGCGGACTCGTCGGGTCCCTTGCCCTCCGCGAAACCCAGCACGCCGAAGGCGAAGTGCCGCCAGCGGTCGATCTCCTTGGTCGAGATATTGATGTAACCAAGGCTTTTCAAGTCGCTCACGTCTGCGTTCTCCTCAGATCAGCGCCCGCAGCGGACCTTCCGGCGGATCGATGCCCAGCGAACTGAGCGCCGACGCGTGGTACGTGGTGCCGGGGACGTGGATAGCGTGCAGGTGGCCGACGTGCGCGTCGCGCCAGTACCGTTGCAGCGGCTTGTCCATCCGCGCCGCGTTGCCGCCGGAGCGGGCGAAGATCTCGTCGACCGCCGACACCGCGCGCCACACCGCGCGGACCTGCGTGCGCCGACCGGCGGCGCGGTCCGCGAACGACACCTCCTTGCCGGCAGCGACGATGTCGTAGACGCGGTCGACGTTGGCAAGCAGCTCCTGGCGGGCGGCATTGATGTCGGCTGCGGCCTCGCCGATCGCGTACATGACGTACGGGTCGTCCTTGATCGCGGTTCCAGTGGCGCCAACCCGCTCCCGCTGATAGTCCAGGTGTGCCGCCAGCGCTCCCTCCGCGATGCCGATGGTCGCCGCGGAGATGCCCAGCGGGAACATCGTCGACCATGGCATCAGATACAGCGGCTCGGTCATGCCGGCCTCACGCTGGGCGGTGCCGTCCATCACTTTCGTCGCGTCCATCGTCCGGTAGGTCGGGACGAACGCGTCCCTGACGATGACGTCCTTGGAGCCGGTTCCCCGCAGCCCCACCACATTCCACGAGTCTTCGACGATCTCGTAGTCCTTGCGGGGCAGGATCATGTGCAACATCTGGGGCGGCATCACCGGCTTGCCCGCGGCGTCGCCGAGCATCGCGCCCAGGATGATCCAGTCGCAATGGTCGGTGCCCGAGCTGAACTGCCAGCGGCCGTTGAAGATGTAGCCGCCGTCGACGGGCTTGGCCACACCCTGTGGCGCATAGGGCGAGGCCATCCACGTGTCGACGTCGTCAGCCCAGACCTCGGCAGGTACCTTCGGGTCGGCATAGGCCAGCTGGTAGGGGTGTACGCCCACGACGCCGACGATCCAGCCGGCGGCCGGATCCAGTGCCGCGGTGGCCATTGCCGTCTCGGCCCATTCGCGGGGGTGGACCTCAAAGCCTTGGTAACTCTTGGGCTGCAGCAGCCGGATGACGCCGGCGCCTTTCATGATTTTGACCGTCTCGTCGCTGAGCCTGCCGATTCTCTCCGCCTCGGCGGCCTGCTCGCGCAGCTGGTCGGCGATGTCCATTACCCGGTCGATTACCCGCTCGCTCATACTGTCGTCCTTACGTCGAGGGCCGCGATCGATGGTCTCTTGCCGGTGATGATGACATCTTTGGCGATCCCAGTGAGCGGAAAAGTTGTTGTGAGGGTCCCCAGGCGGAACGCCACGAGTTCCAGGACATCGTCAGCGACTCGTGGCGTGGGCTGCCGCGCGACAAGCAGCCGGCCGCGCGTGGAGATCACCCGCGGATTCCACTCATTCCTTCGCGACCAGCGCTGACACCCGGCGGGAAGCCGGCTCCGATGCCTACTTCCGTGCGGATGACTGGCCGCGAAGCGTCCCCACGTTGCGGCTGCCGCGCTACCTGATGCGGTTGCGGGCGTTCTCTGCGTCGAAGTAAAGCGGACCGGGCCTGCGGTGAAATACGTTATGGAACGGCGATCCAGACGGGAGTACAGATGAAGCGACTTGAGCGTAACCGCATCTTGGTAACCGGCGCTGCCTCGGGTATCGGGCAGGCCACCGCGCTGCGGCTGCTGGACGAGGGTGCGGCGGTGGTCGCCGCCGACATCGCGGCGGACGGTTTGGAGAAGGCCCGCGGCCGGGCGCAGGAAGCCGGATCGAGTGAACGCCTCACCACCGTGGAGATGAACGTCGGCGACGAGACGTCGGTGGTCGACGGTGTGCGGACGGCCGTCGACGCGCTGGGCGGCCTGGATTCGCTGGTCAATGCGGCCGGCATGCTACGGGCCTCCCACACCCATCAGACCAGCACTGAACTGTGGAACCAGATCATCAACGTCAACTTGACCGGCACGTTTCTGGTGGTGCGCGAGTCGCTTCCCGCGCTGCTGCAGAATCCGCGCAGCACCATCGTGAACTTCAGTTCCACGTCGGCCGCGTTCGCGCATCCGTACATGGCGGCCTACGCGGCCAGCAAGGGCGGCATCCAGTCTTTCACGCATGCCGTCGCGCTCGAATACGCGAGCAAAGGGCTACGTGCGGTGTGCGTCGCGCCCGGCAGCATCAAGTCCGGAATCACTGATGCCACAGCCGGATACATCCCCGCCGACGCCGACTGGTCGCTGTTCGGCCGGCTCTCGCCGATTTTGCCCACTACGCTGGAATCCAGCGGGGCCGGGATGGGTGATCCCACTGCGGTCGCCGGTGTGGTCGCCATGCTGGTGTCCGAGGACGGTGCGTTTATCACCGGCACCGAGATCCGCATCGACGGCGGTACCCACGCATGACGCTTGACGTCAGCTACGAGGCCACCTTTCGGGAAATTGAGACCGACGCGGGTGTGCTGCGCTATCACGAGGCCGGTGACGGGCCGCCGCTGTTGCTGCTGCACGGCTCCGGGCCGGGAGTGACTGGTTGGCGCAACTTCCGCGGCGTGCTCGCCGCGTTCGCCGAGCAATACCATTGTCTGGCCCTGGAATTCCCTGGCTTCGGCGTCAGCGACGACTTCGGCGGGCGTCCAATGCTCACCGCGTTCGACGCGGTGGTGCGGTTCGTCGACGCGCTGGGTCTGGACACCGTCGACATCGTCGGCAACTCGATGGGCGGTGCGGTGGCGATCAACTATGCGATCGCCCACCGGGAGCGGGTGCAGCGGCTGGTGACGATCGGCGGCATCGGCCGCAACATCTTCAGTCCCGGCCCGCCGGAAGGTATTCGGCTGCTGCAGGAATTCACCGAGGATCCCAGCCGCGAGCGGTTGATCCGCTGGCTGCATTCGATGGTGTACGACCCAACGGTGGTCACCGAGGAACTGATCGAGGAGCGCTGGCAGCATGCCACCGAACCCAAGACTTTGGCTGCCGCACGTCGGATGTACTCCAAGGACGCGTTCGCGCAGATGACCAAGGCCATGGACGCGGCGAAGGCACCGCAACCCTGGGCGATCATGCATCGGCTCACGGCGCCCACGTTGATCACCTGGGGCCGCGACGACCGGGTGAGCCCGCTGGATATGGCGCTGATCCCGATGCGCACCATCCCGAATGCGGAGCTACACGTATTTCCCAACTGCGGGCACTGGACGATGATCGAAGCGAAAGACGCATTTGTCAGCGTCGTCTTAGGCTTTTTGTCGCGTAAGGCTGCTTAGTTCACACAGGGCACGCCGCCGCCATCGATGGGTGCCCCCCGATCCGGGATTGGCTCAGTCGAGGTGGTGGTGGTGTGTGACTTGTAGTACGAGCCGGAAACCGTTGAGCTGGTCGTCGTTTCGTCGGAGAGCGACGACGACGGCAGGACGTAGTCGTCTCCTAGCACGATGCGAATTCGGTTTGGCCCCAACGTAGTATCGGGGTGGTCGGGAGCGTCGATGCCCAGCAGCTCGGCCACGGTGTGGGCATCGGTTGCCGCGCCAGCACCGTAAGCGACTGTGGTGTCGGTAGGTTCGCCGCGTGTCCGGTCGCGCACCTGGCCGGCGGTGTAGCCGTGTTGGCGCAAGATGCGCGACACCTTGCTGGCGGTTCCGGAGACACTGCCGGCGTTGACGACGTCGACGACGGTGGATGGGTTCGGCGCGCCGGTCGTGGGAGTGGTGGATTCGCTGGTGCCGAACGCCGCCGCCACTTCGCGCTTAATTGCGGCGGGGTCGACGATGTTGACGTCTTGGCCGTCGATGTTGTCATAACGCACCACAGGCAGGGTCCGGTATTCGACGTTGCTGCCGGCAAGCGCGGCTACGCGGCGGAACTGATTCTCGTCCCAGCCGGCGGACAGCACGACGTCTTTACGGGCCACCGCGATCAAGCTCTTGAGCTTGCTCAGGTCGGTGAGGGTGCCGGAATCCTGCAGCTGGCGCACAACCGCGGACAAGAACGCCTGCTGGCGATGCGTGCGGTCGAGGTCACCGTTTTCCAGGCCGTGGCGCTGCCGGACGAACGACAGTGCCTGCTCGGCGTTGAGGGTCTGGCGGCCCGCCGGGAAGTCGGCGCCGGAATACTCGTCGTATACGGCGTGCTTGAGGCACACCTGCACACCGCCCAAGCTCTGAGTGAGGTCGTAGAAGCCCGCCAGGTTGACCTCAGCGAAGTAGTCGATCGGAACCCCGGTGAGGTTGCGCACCGCCCGCAAGGTCGCCGCCCGGCCAGCTTCACGGCCTTTGGTCTCCAGTTCTTTCTGGTCGCCAACCCCTTTATCGACGAGCTTCTGCTCGACGTATTGCTTGGTGAGCCCGTACGCTTCTTTGATCTTGATGTGGTTGTATCCCGGCACCCCGCTGAACGGCACCCAGTCGTCGCGGGGAATCGAGAAGGCAACCACCCGGTCGTCAGCGCCGACATGAACCAGTATCAGGGTGTTGGTGTTATAGCCGCCGGCATCGGAATCTCCGGCGTGCAGGTGCTTCAGGATCGCCCACGGCAGGTCGTTGCCGTCCTGGTCTTTTCGCGAGTCCAGTCCGATAAGCAGGATGTTCATCGCCCCACCGCTGGAGCGGGGATCTTCGGAACCCAGCGCCTGCGAAACGGTGATCCCGCCCAGCGCGCCGTGAGCCACCCACCAGCCCGTACCGGTCAGCAGCACCGCTGCAACGGACATCAACGCCAGGCAGCCACGGGTGAGCCTCCGGCGCACCCGTGAGCGCATCGGAACTGCACGATGGCGAGCTCTACCGCCCGCTCGCTTGGCCACTACAACCTCGACTCTGCCCAGAGCGTCCCGCCCGTCCGACGGCCGCGATTGCGATGGTGACGCTCGCTTGTTGGCCTCCAGTATGAGGCAGTTTGCGGCGGACCCTGTGCTCGCAGGGAGCAGACCAGGCCGCTGGTCGGGTCATACCCGGCTACCCGGACGGATGCAGCGTCAATTAAGCGGTGCCAACCACCCGGCGAGCACGTAACCCAGCGCGCTGAGAAGAACGCCGAATTTGACGAGGGCGGCCGCTTTGGCCCGACGCGCGTTGGCCGCGACGGCGGAGTTCGAGAGGACGTTGAGCAACGACACGCCCTCGACCGCATCCGCGGCAACGGCCGGCACAACCAGTACGGGCAGTGCGGCGCTGTGGCCGCGTCGGCGACGTGCACCATCGACCAACAGTGCCGTCAGCGCTCCGTAGGACAGCATGTAGCCGAAGTCGAGCCACAACGACCACCGGGCGGCCCGCCGACCATTCTCGCCCCAGGTGGACATGATCCGGTCGGCGCGCTGCGCGTTCCCTGCCAACTCGAACGGGATGATGCCGGGCCCACCAGTGCGGCGCATGCGCCGCTCCAGCACCAGCATCAGGGCGCTGTAGCAGACAAATCCGGTCGCGGCTAACGCCAAGGGAGTGCAGCGCCGTCTGCTGCGCATCATGCGTTCACAGTATCGGCCGAAAGGAACCGGAGTCAGCGCGGCGGGATCTCGTGCCCGGGGCCGCGTTCATCGGCCGGGCGGGGGCCGAAGTAGCGGCGTTCGGACTCGTCGATGGCGATGTCGTTGATGCTGGCTTCGCGGCGCAGCATCGGGCCGTTGTCGTCGAACTTCCACAGTTCATTGCCGTAGCTGCGCCACCACTGGCCGGTGGCGTCGTGACATTCGTATCGGAACTGCACCGCGATGCGGTTGCCGTGAAAGTCCCGCAGGCTTTTGCGTAGCGCATAGTCGAGTTCTCGTTGCCACTTGGCGGTGAGGAAGTCGACGATTTGGTGACGGCCGGTGATGAACACGTCCCGGTTACGCCACACACTGTTGCGGGTGTAGGCCAAGCTGACCGTCTGGGGTTGCGGGTGTTCCAGGCGTCTTCTGCAGCGTGGACTTTCTCGCTGGCGCTCTGTAGGTCGAAGGGTGGAAACGGTGGCCGTGGCTCATCCATCGGTTTGGTCCTTTCCTGGATGGGATGTGGTTGCACCAAGGTTTGTTAGCATCGCGCGGTGCACGATTCGACCGCGCCAGCTGGACGCGGCGGACAGCGGTCTGTTTCCAGACGCGAAGTCCTCAAATATGCCGCTGCGGCACCAGTTCTGCTCAGCATAGGGACGCTGGCCGCGACATTCGACGGGCAGACGGCATCAGCCGCCGCCAGTAAGTTGATCGACTTTACGGAGCGGTTGGTGCCGGCGGATCAGATCAAATCGGCGGGCTATGACGGGGCCGTGGTCTATGTGGCTGAGTCGCGGCCCGGAGCGAACTTCGATTTCAAACCCGTCAGCCGCCCATACGCAGAAGCTCTCCGCGCAGCGGGTCTTCAAATCGTCAGCAACTACCAATACGGCAAGCCCGGTTGGCCTGACCCGTCGGACTACACCCGCGGATACGGCGGCGGGGTGGCAGACGCAGAGACGGCGCAGCGGCTGCATGCTGCCGCCGGGGGTGGTGGTTCTGCACCGATCTTCTTCAGTATTGACGAGGATATCGACCTCAACACCTGGAAAAGCGTTGCGGTCGAGTGGTTTCGAGGAATTAACTCGGTACTCGGTGTGGGACGGACCGGCATCTATGGGCATTCCCGGGCGTGTGGATGGGCGATCAAAGACGGCGTAGTCGGCCGCTCGACCACCGCAGGACATTGGTGGGCATGGCAGACCAGCGCGTGGTCCCGTGGTGAGCGCGAGCCGGCGGCGGTGCTTTATCAGTCGGTGGTCAACACCCCGTCGAGCCCTGGTCCGTTGCTGGGTGGCGTTCACGTGGACGTTGACGACGTCCTCGCGACCGATTTCGGGCAGTGGGATTTGGCTCGTCAGTAGCCAGCCCGATCGCACGGCTTCAAAACGCCCGGCCTCGATGCCAAAAGCAGCGTCTACCTGCAACTAAGAGCTGGCGAAAACGGCCACACCGATTCGGACACGACAGTAAGGTGCTGTCCGTGAGTAGAGACCTGCTAGCCAACGGCCGGGGCCGCTGGTTGGCATTGGCGGCCTCGCTCGCTATCTCGGCCACCATATTCGTCGCTCAAGGCGCAAAGCATCCCTGCTGCGCCGGGATCCCGCCGGGCCAGGCGGCTGCGCCAACCAGTGCGGCTGGAATCCCTGCACCAACTGCGAAAGACCCGAAACCAGTGCCGGCAGGCGCGCCGCACATTGCCACTGCCGCGGAGCGGGAAATGCTGGCGGCAAGCGCGCCAACCACCGCCCAGCAATTCCTGTTCGCGTTACCAGCTGGCATCGCACCGGAGCAGGGATTACAGGTCCACACCATCCGGGTGGCCCGCGCCATCAGCGTGCTGTTCCCCGAGATCACCACCATCGGCGGGTACCGGCAGGATCCTTTGCCATGGCACCCCAACGGGTTGGCGATCGACGTGATGATCCCGAACTATCACACCCCCGAGGGGATTGAGCTGGGCAACCAGATCGCGGGCCTTGCGCTGGCAAATGCGAAACGCTGGGGAGTGATCCATGTGATCTGGAGGCAGGCCTTCTACCCGGGCATCGGTGCGCCGAGTTGGACGCCGGACTCCGGCTCAGAAACGGCCAACCACTACGACCACGTTCATATCGCCACCGACGGCGGCGGCTACCCGACGGGGCACGAGACGTACTACATCTGACGACCGGCCACATCGCGCCCAGCTTCGACGGCATCACCCCGTCGTAGAATCGTCACGGCTCATCGAGCCGGCCCCGGCCGCGTTAGCTCAGTTGGTAGAGCGTCGCCCTTGTAAGGCGAATGTCGAGAGTTCGAGTCTCTCACGCGGCTCCATCCGTGTCGGTACTCAGGAATAGCGTCGTCTTATGTCAATGACCTGTCTCGGGTGCGGAGCAAATTTCGACGGCCGCCGGCTAAGGGTGTTTTGCACCAACGCATGCCAACAGTCACACCGCCGACGCTTGCTCTTGGAGGCCTGGCTTGATACCGGAGTCTGCGGTCGCACGTCATACCAAGGCCACTACGTCCGGGACTACCTCTATGAGCAGCAGGACGGTTGCTGTGCCATCTGCGGCATCGTGGACAAGTGGAACGGCATGACCCTGGCTCTGATCGTCGACCAGATTGATGGAGACGCAAGCAATAATCGTCGTGAGAATCTGCGGCTCATTTGCCCCAACTGTGACAGTCAGCTGCCGACGTACAAGGCGAGGAATCGCGGTAGCGGTCGCTACTACCGACGCCAGCGGTACGCCGAGGGCCAGTCCTATTGACACTCCAGCCGCTGAGCATCCAATTAACGTTCGATCCGCCCATTTACCAGGGCAAATGCTCTAGCGTAGCCGCTTACTGATCGTGGTCGACGATGCGCTGCGAACGCACAGGCCGCGGAGTCGTACGGCGCGCAGGACGGCGTCCAGGCAGCGGGATACGCTCGGCGATATTGCTCAGCGGGTTGACCACCATGGTCAGCGAGATGACCGCGTCTTGCAGCGTGGCGATGGCCGGTTCCAGCGCCTCCATTCCCGGTGCCAGGCGGCTGAGCGTGTCGGCGACGTCGGCGAGCTGCTCGAGCGGTCCGTGCTTGGCGGTCAGCTTGTCGATTACCCCGCCCTCGGCAAGCAGCCGGTCGATCACCCCGTCCTCGCCCAACAACCGCTCGGCCAGCCCGTCTTCACCCAACAACCGTTCGATCAGGCCGTCGTCAGCGAGCAGCTGATCGACCAGCCCACCGGGTTTCAGCGCGCGCTCCAAGCCACCGCCCTCGGCGGTCAAGCGGTCAAGCAAACCGTCAGGCGCGGTCAACCTGTCGACCACACCTCCGGGACGCAATAGCCGTTCCACCGGTCCGTCGGGTGCCAACGCCCGTCCTAGCGGGGCGTCGTCGTCCAACAGCCTGGCCATCCGGTTTGCGCGCAAGATCGCCTCGTCGATACCGAGCATGTGGGCCACGGAAGTCGGCTGCCCGCCGGCCTCGCCTATGACTCGTTTGGCCAGGCTCAGTCCTGTGGCGGCGACGTCGAGGCCGGCGTCGGCCGCAGCCAACCCGACACGCACCGGCGCCGCGGCGATTGCGACCAGGCTTTTGCCCAGGTTCATCCTCCGAGTGTATTCGTGCTGTGCCCCGTGCGGCGTGCACCAGCAAAACCACTCGCTGGCACCAAACTCACAGCAAGTACACAGTTCCTTTGGAGGTTAGGCTCAATCAAGTGCGAAGGAATTGATGCATGGTATCGGGCGCCGCACAAGAAACCACACCGGAAGCACGCGTCCTTGTCGTCGACGACGAGGACAACATCGTCGAACTTCTTTCCGTGAGCCTGAAGTTCCAAGGCTTCGAGGTGCACACCGCCACCAACGGCCCGGCGGCCCTCGACCGCGCCCGGGAAGTGCGCCCCGACGCGGTGATTCTCGACGTGATGATGCCTGGAATGGACGGCTTCGGGGTGCTGCGACGGTTGCGCGCCGACGGCATCGACGCCCCGGCGCTGTTTTTGACAGCACGTGACTCGCTGCAGGACAAGATCGCCGGCCTGACCCTCGGCGGCGACGACTACGTCACCAAGCCGTTCAGCCTGGAAGAGGTGGTGGCGCGGCTGCGGGTCATTTTGCGCCGCGCCGGCAAAGGAACGACCCAGCCGCGCAGCGCCCGGCTGAAGTTCGCCGACATCGAACTCGACGAGGACACCCACGAGGTGTGGAAGGCCGGCGAGCCGGTGTCGCTGTCTCCCACTGAGTTCACCCTGCTGCGTTACTTCGTGATCAACGCTGGCACGGTGCTGAGCAAACCGAAAATCCTGGACCATGTCTGGCGCTACGACTTCGGCGGTGACGTCAATGTCGTGGAGTCCTACGTTTCGTATCTGCGCCGCAAGGTCGACACCGGCGAGAAGCGGCTACTGCATACTCTCCGCGGGGTGGGATATGTGCTGCGGGAGCCCCGATAACCATGAGCAAGGCTCCCGCAGCCAACTAGTGCGCGGGAGGCGAAGAATACGGGGATGGGCAGATACCACCAACGAGGGCTGCCGCTGAGGGTTGGCCTGGTGGGGTGCGGGCTGGCGGTCTCGGGGGTCGCGGTCACCTCGATACTGCGGCACAGCCTGCTCAACCGGGCCGACCAGACGCTGCTCGATGCGTCCCGTAGCTGGGTGCAGGCCCCGCGGCGGATATCGCAGTTGCCTTATGAGGGGCCCAACGCAGACCGCCCGCCGTCGAAGTTCTACGTCCGCGTGTTAGCGCGGGACGGCCGCAGTTGGCAGGCCATCAACGATTCCCACGCCGAGCCTGCCCTGCCTGCTGATAACGATGTCGGGCCTGAGCCGGTTACGGTGGGCTCGGTCAACGGATCCAATGTCCAGTGGCGGGCGGTGTCGGTGCGCGGGCCGCAAGGCCGCCTGATCACAGTCGCCTTCGACCTCTCCGATGTCCAGCACACGGTGCGCGCGCTGATCTGGCTGCAGGTCGGCATCGGGGCGGCCGTGCTGCTGGTCCTGGGCATCGCGGGATATGCGGTGGTCCACCGCAGTCTGCGGCCGCTTCTGGAAGTGGAACGAACCGCCGCAGCGATCGCTGCGGGGCAGCTGGACCGCCGTGTCCCCGAGCGTGACCCGCGAACAGAAGTGGGCCGACTTTCACTGGCGCTCAATGGAATGCTCGCGCAAATTCAGCGGGCGTTGGCGGCCTCTGAGTCCTCGGCGGAGAAAGCCCGCACATCCGAGGACCGGATGCGACGCTTCATCACCGACGCCAGCCATGAACTGCGCACGCCGCTGACGACTATCCGGGGGTTTGCGGAGCTGTATCGCCAGGGCGCGGCCCGCGACGTCGAGATGCTGATGTCGCGGATCGAAAGCGAGTCACGCCGGATGGGGCTGCTGGTCGAGGATCTGCTGCTGCTGGCGCGTCTAGATGCACAACGTCCGCTCGAACGCCATCGAGTCGACCTGCTCACCCTCGCTACCGACGCCGTGCACGACGCGCAGTCGATCGCCCCCAAGCGCCGGATCGCCATGGAAGTGCTCGACGGCCCAGGCACACCGGAAGTGCTCGGCGACGAGGCGCGGCTGCGCCAGGTGCTGAGCAACTTGGTGACCAACGCGCTGCAGCACACCCCAGAAACCGCCGATATCACCGTGCGGGTCGGCACCGACGGGGACAACGCCGTCCTGGAAGTCGCCGACAAGGGGCCCGGCATGAGCCAGCAGGATGCGCTACGGATATTCGAGCGTTTCTACCGCACCGACTCATCCCGCACGCGCAGCAGCGGCGGCACCGGGCTCGGGCTATCGATCGTCGACTCCCTGGTCTACGCCCACGGCGGCAAGGTGACTGTGACCACAGCGCCCGGGGACGGCTGCTGCTTTCACGTCAGGCTGCCGCGCATCACCGATGTGCCCGCCCACGCGGCAGACCCTGTCTAGCCTCCACCCAACTCGGCCAGCGCCGCCTTGATCTTTGCTTGCGCCTCGTCGAGGGATTGCGGAGACGGGTTGCGCTCGACATTGGCGAACCCGAAGTCGCTGAGATGGCGGGTGGGAAAGACGTGGACGTGAAGATGGGGAACCTCGAGCCCGGCGATGATCAACCCGGCGCGCTGTGTGTTGAATGCCCGGCACACCGCCTTGCCGATTAGCTGCGCCACCGTCATCACCCGGGCGAACACCTGGCGGTCGACGTCTTGCCATTGATCGATCTCCGCGCGCGGCACCACCAACGTGTGCCCTTGCGTCATGGGCTCGATGGACAGGAACGCGACGATCTCGTCGTTCTCGTACACGAAGCGGCCCGGCAGTTCCCGGTTGATGATCTTGGTGAAGACAGTGGGCATGCGCCTGAGCATGGTGGGCTGCTGTGTCACCCGTCAAGCATGGAGGCCGTCGTGTCGCAACGGCACTCAACGATTGAGCCGCTGCATCAACCCGGCCAGCTCGGACACCGACCACGGCGGCGAGTCGTGATGATCGCGGTAGCCGATGACGGCGGGAGCGGGCCGTGGGAATCGCCCGACGAAAACCGCCTGCGGCAATGAAGATTTCGCCGGTTATCTGCTCGGCGAGATCGCTGCCCAGATACGCGTACATCGGCGCTACATACTCCGGCGGCGCGGCATCCAGAGAGGCGTGCATGCTGGCGTCGTCCAGCAGTCCCCGCCGGTTCAGCTCTCTGATGTGGGCCTCGTAATCCGGCCCGGTGGACAGCCGGGTCCTCGCCCCCGGGCAGACGACATTGGCGCGGACCCGGTCCTGCCTGAGCTCGGCGGCGATCGCCAGTGTCAGGCTGTTGACCGCACCCTTGCCGGCGGGGTAGCCGCTGCCGCCGTAGTCGCCCAGAAACGCAACCGATCCCGTGTTGATGATGCTGCCGCCGCCCTGCTCGACCATCTTCGGCGCGGCCGCGCGGCACGTGGCGAACACCGTGCCCAGGTGCGCGTCGAGCAATTCGTAAAAGTCGGTCGGGCTGATGTTGAGGATCGACGATCCCGCCGGCTCGGCGATCCCGGCACAGTTCACCAGGATGTGGATCCCGCCGAACTCCTCAATACACCTGCCGATCAACGACTGCGCGGTCGCCTGATCGGAGGGAGAACCCGCATGGGCCACTGCGGCGCCGCCGTTCCCGGTGATGTCGGCGGCGATCTTTCCTGCTGCGTCTGGATCGCGGCCGTTGATCACGACACCGGCGCCGTGCTGCGCCAGGTGAGCGGCGACGGCCGCCCCGATTCCGCGCGAACCACCCACGACCACGGCGCCGCGGCCCGCTAGTAGCGGGTCGGCTGGCGTCACTCGGCGTTGCCGAAGGTCATCGCTTCGAGATTCCAGTAGCCGCGCATATTGGTGATCAGCCCGGCATCGTTGACCCGGTAGGTGAACACTCCGCGCACGGTGCTGGTGACGCCGTTGTCGAACTTGCTGCGCAGCACCAGGATATGAGCGATCTCGTTGGGTGAACTCGACGGAAAGGTTTCCTCGCAGGTGATGGTGAGCTGATTGGCGGCGATGTTGGCGTCGTAGAACGCAGCGACACCGTCTTTGCCCCGCACGCCGGTGCCGTCCGGATTCGTGGGTGCCTCGCCGATCGGGTCTTCGATGACGACGTCGTCGGCCATCAGCGCCAGCCATCCCTCCCGGTCGTGGGCCTGCACGCACCGCCACGACGACTGCGACGCGGTCAATGCTGGCGACTGTTGAATGGTTTCCTGCGACATGGTTTTCACTCCTTCTTGTTAGATGGCACACGCGATTCGGGCGCCGTCCTCGGTGGCTTTGCGAATCAGGCCGAGGCCGCTGCAGTCCCCGGCGGCATGGACTTCGGCGTCCGGCATGCGGACCGTCAGCGTGTCGAAAAGCTCCGTGTCCGGTTCGGGTGTTCCGGCGAGAACTACACTGTCGGCGGGCAATTGACGGGTCGTGCCGCCGAACGGGGTGAACACAACACCGTCTGCGGTGATTTGTTCGACGGTCGCCTGGACATGCACGGTGACACCTAGCCGGTCCAGCCGATCCATGTGTTCGGTCTTGCGCTTGTTGCCTACCTCCGGCGCGATGGCCTTGCCCGCCTCGACAATCGACACGAACCTGCCACGGCTGGCCAGGAACTCGGCGAGTTCCAGCGCGACCAGGTCACCGCCGATGATCGTGACGCGCCTGCCCAGCGGCATCCACGCGCGGGTGGCCAACCGAACCGCTTCGGGTTGTACCAGCCGCTGTCGCCATCCCGACAGCAGCCGGGCACTGAGCCGCTGCCACACCGGATCCGCGGAGTTAGCATGCCCGCCGAGCGATTCACGCAGGCCGGGACCGGTGTGCACGTGGGGGAGTGTGGCGCCGGGAATCGCGGGAACAGCGATGCGCCCGCCGGTAGCGACCACGACGACATCGGGGTCCAGCGCGACGACGTCGTCGGCCGAAACCGCGTGGCCCAGATGCACTTCGGCGGTGCTGCGGCTGATCTCGTCGCGGAGGTACCGCAGGAACGGTTCGTTTTCCTGGTGCAGAACCGACGCCCAGCGCAGCGCGCCCCCCAACTGGCGATTGCGTTCGAACAGCATGACGTGATGTCCGCGTTCGGCAGCAACGCGAGCGGCTTCCAGTCCGGCCGGGCCGCCGCCGATCACCACAACCTGCTTGGTATGTGCGGTGCGACCGGCGTCCAGTTCGCGTTCCTTGCCGGTGCGGGGATTAACCGCGCAGTCGACGGAGAAGCGCAACTCCATCGCGTCGATGCAGTTTTCACACGAAATGCATTTGCGCACCCGATGAGCCTGTCCGGCAAGCAGTTTGCGCGGCAGCTCGGCGTCGGCGAGCAGTGGCCGTCCCATGGCGATGAAGTCGGCGCGCCCGTCGGCCAGGATTTGTTCGGCCAGCTGGGGGTCATGGATGCGGCCGACGGCGATCACCGGCACGTCGACCACCTCCTTGACCGCGGCCGCGGCACCCACGTTGAGCGCGTCGCCGTCGTCGGCGCCGTTGACCATCCGGGTGACCAGCCGGTCGATCACACCGCCGCTGACGTGGAAGGCGTCTACGCCGGCGGCGACGAGTTGCGGAGCGACCTGCGCTGTTTCGTAGATCGGTCGGCCACCCGCCACCCGTTCGTAGCCGGAGATGCGCAACGTGATCGGCAGCGTGTCGCCGATCTCGGCGCGGATCGCGGCTAGTGTCTCCAGCACGATGCGGATTCGGCCCCGGACCGAGTCGCCACGGTACTCGTCGGTGCGCCGGTTGCGTTGCGGCGCAAGGAATGATCCCAGCAGCATGTAACCGTGGGCGGCGTGCAGCTCGATGCCGTCGTATCCGGCTTCGGCGGCGCGGCGCACCGCGGCTTTGAACAAGTCGAACACCTCGGTGAGTTGGTCTTTGGTGATCTCTGCCGACGGACGGCCGGTCAGATACGAGGGGATCACCGATGGACCCAGCGATGTGACTCCGTGCATCTCCGGGCCCAGGCTGTCGGGGCCGGCATGCACGATCTGCGGCTGGATCTTGGCGCCGTGCTCGTGCACGACTTCTACCAGTGCCTGGTGGGCGGGCACCGACTGGTCGGTGCCCAAGTGCAGGCTTCCAGGGGTCTCGAGGTGGCGATGGTCGATCCCGGTGGCGCCTACGG